>NZ_JBHVEG010000067.1:0-31382 GCF_042802395.1 Promicromonospora sp. NPDC057488 | reverse complement strand
ACAGGCGCGGACGGGGCCGTCCGGTACTGCTGAACGAGATCAGCGAGCGTAGAACTCGACGACCATCTGCACGTCGCAGGTCACGGGGACCTCGGCGCGCTTCGGCTGACGGGTCAGCGTGGCGGTCAGCTTCTCGAGCTGGACGTCCAGGTAGCCCGGGAGGGCCGGCAGCACGTCGCGGTGCGCGCCCGCGGCGGCGACCTGGAACGGCACCGTGGTCTGGCTCTTCGGCTTGACCTGGATGGTCTGCCCCGGCTTCACGCGGAACGACGGGCGGTCCACGATCTTGCCGTCCACCAGGATGTGACGGTGGGTCACGTGCTGGCGGGCCTGCAGGATGGTGCGGCCGAAGCCGGCACGCAGCACCACGGAGTCCAGACGGGTCTCCAGGTCCTCGACCATGACCTCACCGGTCAGGCCGGCCTGCTTGCGGGCGTTCTCGTACACCTTGAGAAGCTGCTTCTCGCGGAGCATGTACTGCGCGCGCAGACGCTGCTTCTCGCGCAGACGCACCGCGTAGTCCGACTCGGTGCGACGACGGGCACGACCGTGCTCGCCGGGCGGGTACGGACGCTTCTCGAAGTGCTTGACGGCCTTGGGCGTGAGCGCGAGGCCCAGCTTGCGGCTCAGGCGCACCTGACGGCGCGCACGGGTCACAGAAGTCACTGTGATGTCCTGTCCTGTAGATATTGAAGGTCACACCCGGACACGGCTCCCCCACGAAGGGGGAACACACCGGGTGCGGGACCAGCCGATGGAGCGGGTGCGTGAGCACCGTGCTCGCGGGGCCGAGGTCCCAGGGCGTTGCCATGGGCAACCTGAAGATCTTACCGCACGTCGGCGTTCCGGCTCGCCGTGGGGCTGCTCACTTCCCGGCGCCGCCGCTGCCGCCGTCGCTCCCCAGGATGCCTCGGATACGTTCGAGGCGCTCCGCCACCTGCCGCTCGTACCCGCGGTCGCTCGGGTCGTAGTAGCGCGAGCCGGCGAGCACGTCGGGCAGGTACTGCTGCGGCGCGACGCCGTGCGGCCAGTCGTGCGCGTACCGGTACCCGTCGCCGTGCCCCATCTGCTTGGCGCCGGAGTAGTGCGCGTCGCGCAGGTGCGGCGGCACCGTGCCCACCTTGCCGGCCCGCACGTCCGCCAGGGCGGCGTCCACGCCGAGGTAGGCGGCGTTCGACTTGGGGGCCGTGGCCAGGTGCACCACGGCCTCGGCCAGCACGATGCGGCCCTCGGGCATGCCGATGAGCTGGACCGCCTGCGCGGCGGCGACGGCGGTCTGCAGGGCGGAGGGGTCGGCCATGCCGACGTCCTCGGCCGCGGAGATGACCAGGCGCCGCGCGATGAACCGCGGGTCCTCCCCCGCGGCGACCATGCGGGCCAGGTAGTGCAGCGCGGCGTCGACGTCGGACCCGCGGATGGACTTGATGAAGGCGGAGATGACGTCGTAGTGCTGGTCGCCGTCGCGGTCGTAGCGCACGGCGGCGACGTCGACGGCGCGCTCGACGTCGGCCAGCCCGATCAGCGGGGTGGTGCCGTCCTCGCCGGTCACGGGGTCGTCGTCGGACAGGACGGCGCCCGCGGCGGCCTCCAGGATCGTGAGCGCCTTGCGGGCGTCGCCGCCGGCGAGCCGCAGCAGGTGCTCGGTGGCGTCCTCGCCGAGCTCGACCGACCCGTCCAGCCCGCGCTCGTCGGTGACGGCCCGCTGCACGAGCCCGCGCACGTCGTCGGTCTCCAGGGGCTTGAGCGTGAGCAGCAGGGAGCGCGACAGCAGCGGGGAGTTGACGGAGAAGCTGGGGTTCTCGGTGGTGGCGGCCACGAGGGTGACCCAGCGGTTCTCGACGCTCGGCAGCAGGGCGTCCTGCTGGGACTTGGAGAAGCGGTGCACCTCGTCGACGAACAGCACGGTCTCGTCACCGCCGGTGGCGAGCCGGCGCCGGGCGTCCTCGATGACCTGGCGCACGTCCTTCACGCCGGCGGTGACGGCGCTGAGCTCCACGAAGCGGCGCCCCGAGACGGTGGCCACCAGGTAGGCGAGCGTGGTCTTGCCCGTGCCGGGCGGCCCCCAGAGGATGACGGACGACGGTGCGGCGCGGCCGCCCCCGCCGGGCTCGATGAGCCGGCGCAGCGGCGAGCCGGGCACGAGCAGGTGCCCCTGCCCCGCTATCTCGTCGATCGAGGCCGGGCGCATGCGCACGGCGAGGGGCGACGACGCCCGCGCGGTCGGGGTACCCGCGGTGTCGGTCGTCGCCGTACTGAAGAGGTCGTCGAACACCGCCCCAGCCTACGGATGCTCACTGACACCCACGTGCTCGCCGACGCCGACGTGCTGCGCAGGCACACCGCCAGGCGCATGCGCAGGCGCACGGTCGGGCGCGTGGTCCGGCCACGGCTCGTTGGGCTCGCGGGGGTCCTCGGGCAGGATCGTGCCGACCCAGGCGTCCCGCCGCACCCCGCGCTGCAGCCCGTGCCGGCGCAGGGTGGCCTCGACCTGGAAGCCGAGACGCCAGGCGACGCGGCGGGAGGCCCAGTTGCCCACGTAGGCGACCCAGCTCACCACGGACAGGCCGAGGCCGTCGGGGTCCAGCGCCCAGTCGACCACCAGCCGCGACGCCTCGGTGCACAACCCTCTGCCGCGCGCGTCCGGCGTCATCCAGAAGCCGAGCTCCCCCGCGCGCTCCTCGGCCGGGGTGCCCTCGTTGGTGAGGCCGACCATGCCGATCAGCGGCCCGTCGGCGTCGCCGGGGGCGCGCACCGCCCACGTGTAGACGGAGCCCTTCGCCCAGCCCTCGGCCACGTGGTATCGCACGAAGCTCTCGGCGTGCCGCCGCTCGTACGGGACGGGTACCACCGTCCACTCGGCCACCGCCGGGTCCTGGCAGGCCGCGGCGATCGCGTCGACGTCCGCGTACGTGGGGACGGACAGGCGGACGTGCTCCGTGGCCAGGACGAACGGTTCCATCCCTCGATGGTGCCACAGAAATAGGCCCCCACCTGCAGGTTTACAGATCCGGGCCCGACCTCGCGGGGGTCGGGCGCGTGACGTCGGTCACGCCTCGCCGACGTCGTCGTCCGAGTCGTGGGGCGCGTCGCCCGGGGTGCTCCCCGCCGCCCCGGCGGCGTCCTCGGCGGGTTTGCGCAGGGTGCTGTAGACCGCCCAGGCCACGGCGATCAGCGGCACGGCGACGATCGCGCCCAGGATGCCGCCGACCACCGTGCCGCAGGTGACGCCCAGGGCGACGACGACGGGGTGCAGCGAGACCTGCTTGCCCATGATGAGCGGCTGCAGCACGTGCCCCTCGAGCTGGCCGATGCCGGCGATGCCGAGCGTGACGATCAGGGCCGTCAGCAGCCCGTCGGCCGCCAGCGCCACGACGGCGGCGATGATCATGGCCAGGGGCGCGCCGATCAGCGGGATGAACGTGCCGATGAAGACCAGCACCGCGAGCGGCGCGGAGAGCGGCACGCCGAGGATCGAGAGGAAGATCCCGGCGAGGATGCCGTTGGTGATCGCGACGAGCACGGTGCCGCGCGTGTAGCCGGAGAAGGTGTACCAGCCCGCGCCGGCGGCGTCGTTCCAGCGGCCGCGGGTCCGGGCGGGGACCTGCTGCATGAACCAGCGCCACATGGCGCCGCCGGACGCGAGGAAGAAGACGGTGCAGAAGATCGCGAGGGCGAGGACGGCGATGCCCTCGACGATCGAGCCGGCGCTCTCGGCGGCGCGGCTCACGAGGGTCTGGGAGTTCTCCTGGATCCAGTTGGCGGCGTCGTCGATCCACTGGTCGCGCCGGTCGAGCTCGACGTCGAACGGGAACCTGTTGTTCTCGATGAGGCCGACGATCTGGTCGATGCCGGTGTTGAACTCCCCCGCGAGCCGTTCCCACTGGCCGGCGACCGAGACGACGACGTACGTCACGAGGCCGCCGACCACGAGGATGCCGGACAGGATGGCCGCGGCGGTGGCCAGGGCCCGGGGCATCACCCGGTCGTAGAGGTCGGTGAGCGGGTTGAGCACGGCGGTGAAGACGAGCGCCAGGAAGACCGCGACGAACACGATCAGCACCTGGGTGACCGCCCAGAAGACCAGGGCGACGCCGGCGACGACGAGGATCAGGCGCCACGACCAGCCCGCGGAGGTGCGCAGCCACGGCGGCGGCGCGGAGTCGCGCTGCACCGTGTCGCGCTGCCCGGTGTCGCGCTGCACCGGGTCCCGGTGCGGGACGCCGGGCTGCGTCACATCGGGCCGTGGGGCTGGTCGTGGTGCGGGGTCAGGCACCGAGTCAGTCTGCCCCATCCACGGCCGGCGCGCCGGGTGCCGGCGCCGTCCGGCGCAGCGTGCAGAACACGGCCCAGGCCACCGCGGTGAGCGGGACGGCCACGACGGCGCCCAGCAGGCCGCCGAGCACGGAGCCGGCGGCCACCACGAGCGCCATGACGACCGGGTGCAGCGAGACCTGCTTGCCGGTGATCAGCGGCTGGAGCACGTTGGCGTCGATCTGCGCGACGACGACCATGCCGATGAGCACGACCAGCGCCAGCACCGGGCCCTTGGCGGCCAGCGCGACGAGCACGCTGATCACGATGGCGGCGACGGGGCCGATCATGGGGATGAACGCGCCGAGGAACACCACGACGGACAGGGGCAGGGCGAGCGGCACGCCGACGACGGACAGGAAGATCCCGGCCAGGATGCCGTCGGACAGCGCGACGAAGAACATGCCCCGGGTGAAGCCGGCGAACGAGTTCCAGCCCGCGGCGGCCGCGGCCTCCCAGCGGTCGTGCCGGTCGGCGGGCACGAAGTCCAGCGCCCAGCGCCACATGCGGGCGCCCTGGGTCAGGAAGAACACCGTGCAGAAGATCGCGAGCACGACGGCGGTCGCACCCTCCGCGATCGACCCGGCGCTCTGGGCGGCCGTGCCCGCGTAGTCGCCCGCGTGGGACTGGAGCCAGGCGCCGCCGTCCTCCAGCCAGTCCTGCGGGCCGCCGAGGCCGGCCAGCATCGGGATGCCGGTGAGCAGCTCGGCCAGGTCGGTCAGGCCGGTGGCGAACTCGGCGGCGAGGTCCTCCCACTTGCTCACCACGGACGAGACCACGTACGTCACGAGCGCGCCGACGGCGAGCACCGCCGTCAGCAGGGACGCCGCCATGGCCAGGCCGCGCGGCATGACCCGGTCGTAGAAGTCGCCCAGCGGCAGGAGCACGGTGGTGAAGACGAGCGCCAGGAACAGGGCGACGAACACGACCTGGATCAGGCCGACCACGTAGAAGACGATCGCGACGGCGGCCACGATCCCGACCAGCTTCCAGGCCACCTCGCCCGCGGAGCGGATCCACGGGGCGCCGAAGGTCGTGGGCACGCTCTGGGGTACGGCTCGTGCGGCGGCCTGTTCCGGTGCCGGGTCCTGCGGGGTGGTGGGCGGCTCAGCCGCCGTCGTAGGCGCTACCGTCGGCGCTTCAGCCGTCATCGCCATGCTCCCGATTTTGTTATGGGCGAATTGTCCAGGGCGGACCCTAGCGGCGGCCCGCTCCTCCCGACAACTCCCGCCCGACGGGCGGTACGACGGCGCCGGTCATCCGGCCAGCGGCCGTCCGGTGAGCGCCGCGACGTCGCGCGGGGCGGCCTGGGCGACGACCGCGTCGCGCCGCTCGTCCTGCCCGGTGGCGCCCGGCGGCAGCAGGGCGGCGACGGCGCGCGCCACAGCCGGGTCGCCCGCCGCGTCGGCGAGGACACCCGTGCGGCCGAGGGCGAGGTTCGCGGCGGTCGCGGTGCCGGCGTCGGACGACGCCGCGAGCAGCTCCAGCGACAGGGCCGCGGCGCCGAGCACGCCGGCGCCGAGCACGGACTGCAGCACGTCGCGGTCGCCGAGCAGGCCGGCGAGCACGGCGTCGTCGGGTGCCGTGCGGACGAGCGCGACGGGAGGCGACTCGACGCTCTCGCCCCGGCGCGCCGCGAACCGGGCCGTCAGCTCGTACCTGCCGGGCGCGGGGAACAGGGGTGCGCTCCCCGACGTCAGCAGTGGCACCGAGGCGATCAGGCGCCCGCCCGCGGGCAGGTCGACGGACCTCGGCGCCGAGTCGGCGGGCCACGGCCACGTGGCGGGCACGGGGGTGCCCCCGGCGCCCGCGACCAGGATCTCGAGGTCGCCCTCGACGAGGTTCAGCCGGGCGCTGACGGTGGCCGGGCCGCCGGTGGCGACCAGCTCGACGTCGGCGAACGCGATGTGGTCGAGCGGCAGGGAGTCAGCGGCGGGCCGGAGCCGCAGCTCCAGCCCGCCCGCCGTCTCTTGCGTGCTCATCGCGCCCTCATCGCGCCTGCGGCTCGACGAAGTCCGCCGCGATGCGCTGCGCGGCCGCGACGTCCTTGCCCGCGGCCGACCGCGCGCCGCCCTTCGCGCGCGACTTGAGCGCCGCGATCGTGTCGGCCACCACCGGGGCGTTCTTCTCGGTCGGGCTCGCGACGGTGACCGCGAGCGCCGTCGCGCGTTCGGCCGAGCGGCCCGTGAGCGCCAGGTCGAGGAAGTGCGCCGCGTCGTCCGGGGCCGCCGCCCGGACGTCCTGGGCGCGGACGTCGGAGAACGGGCGGGTGAGCGCGTTCGCCAGGACGAGGGCCCCGGCCGCGCCGGTGTCGGTGTCGCTGTGCTGCTCGGCGAGCTCGGTGAGCACGGCCCGGGCGGAGTCGTCCGTGGCGAAGTCGCCCAGGGCCATGGCCCGCCCGACGCCTGGGGTCAGCGTCTTGGCGCTGATGTCGACCTCGGCGTCGGAGGCCGGGCCGCGGACGTCGACCGTGACGGGCGCGGAGCGCACGGTGGTCAGCGGGTCCACCTCGAGCTGCGCGGCGACGGTGTGGCGACCGGGTTCGGTGAACGTGACGCCCTGGTTGGTGAAGAACACCTGGACATGGTTGCGTACCGACTCCCCCGGCTGCAGCACGGTCGTGGGGCGCGGGCCGCAGCCGACGGCGACGTCGACCAGGTGCTGCAACGTGCGGTCGGGCGGCGTGTGCAGGAACACGAGGTCGCCCTCGGACAGGTTGATCAGCGTGGTGACGGTGCGTGGCTGGTCGGCGATGTTGGTGAGCGCGACCTCGGCGGTGACGTACTCCCCCACGTACGCCTGGGCGGGCAGGGTGATCGTGAGCTCGAGCCCGTCGTCGCCCGTGTCGCCGCCGAGCCCGGCGACGTCGACCGGTGCGGGCAGCCCGGCCGACAGGTTGCCGTGTCCCCAGCCGAAGTTCTTCCAGCCGGGCCGCACCTGCGGGTCGGGCGAGTGGATCAGGGAGGTGCGGTCGTGGTCCGAGAACACGAACGCGGCGTTGTTCGGGTAGGGGTTGGCGGCGGTGGCGAAGCCCATGACGTCGCCGGTCTGGTTCATGATCTCGATGCCGATGCCCGGGTTGTGGACGTCGTGCTTCGGGTGCCAGAGGTTGAACGCGTGCCCGGCCTCGTGGACGAGCGTGCGCAGGAACGCGGCGGGCACCTCGTCGAGCGGCCGGCCGCGCGCCGCCGCCGCGATGAAGGCGTCGTTGCCGAGCCGTACGTCGGCGAACCCGGCGGCGCCCTCGCGGGGCACGGTGTCGTCGTCGAACATGATCCCGAACAGGCCGCCCTGGGAGGAGCCGACGAACAGCCACAGCCGCCACCCCTCGCCGGGGACGGTCTGGCGGTGGCCTGTCATGAGGGTCGCGAGCTCGGCGTTGGTGAGGTCGTTGTCGTTCGGCACGTTGATCTCGTCGGTGACGACGGTGACGTCCCAGCCGGCGGTCGCGTAGACGGAGCGCACCGTGGCGGTCGCGCCCGAGCCGATGGTGGCGGACGCCGGGAAGACGCGGTTGACCATGGCGTCGACCTCGATGCGGCAGCCGCGGTACATCGGTGAGGTCTTGCGCGCGGTGACGTTCGTGACGGTGCCGCCGATCGACAGCGTGCCCGTCATCCGGTCCGACGGGCCGAGGAACCTGGACGCCGTCGTCACGACCAGCGGGCGCCGGCAGCTCAGGGTGAGCGTGCCCGTGTCGGTCGAGACGAACTCCTGCGTGGTCCGGTTCCACAGGTGCCGAACGATCTGCACGGTCAGCGTGCCGCCGGAGTAGGTGGCGCCGTTCGAGCGGAAGTACCAGGAGTACTCCGAGGCGGGGAAGGCGGGGTACCAGCGGAAGCTCAGCGACGGGATCTCGCCCAGAATCCCCGGGTCGATCCCCTGTGCGTCTCCTTGCGCGCCCCCCGGTGCGTCCGGACCGCCGGCGCCACCGCCCGGTGTGCCGCCGACGGCGGCACCCGGGCCACCGGCGAGGGGTCCGGGGTCGGGGATCGGGAACGGGCTCGGGATCGGCAGGCGCGGCTCGAGGACCGGCGGGAAGACCCGGCGGGAGTACATGTCGCCCGAGACGCGCAGCGACGAGGCCCCGACCTCGATGCGCATCGCGCCGCGCACCTCGGGGCTGAACACGGTGCGGCGCTCCAGCTCGAGCAGCCACGAACCGTCCAGGGTTCCGATGGGGCACGGCCGGGTGAACAGGTCCGGCCGGATGACGGGGCCGACGACGAGCTGGCCGTCGGCGTCGAACTCGAGCGGCGCACCGTGGCCACTGTGGTGACCACCGTGGTGCCCGCCGTGGTGCCCGCCGTGGTGCCCGCCGTGGTGCGAGTCGTACGCGGCCCGGGCGTCGTTGCCGCAGCCGCAGTCGTTGTCCATGGGTTCTGCCCTCTTCCCCGACCGCGGACGCGGCCGCTACAGGAGGAGAGGGGTCGCCGGGCGGCGCTGATCGCCCCGGCGGCGGCAATCACCCGGGTCATCTCCTGGGAGATGCGGGGCCGGCCCGCTCAGGCACGCGACGTCCGCCCCGCCAGGGCCCGGAAGGCGACGGTGAAGCTGACCAGCGCGACGGCGGCGATCGACGCTGCACCCTGCCAGAGGGCGGTGCCGTCCCAGCCGTCCATGATCAGCGACCGCAGGGCCGCGAGCAGGTACGTGACGGGGTTGTAGACCGCGATGGTGGCCAGCCACCCGGTCAGGGCGTCCAGCGGGAGGAACGACGTGGTCAGGAACGCGAACGGGAAGAACAGCAGGAAGCTGGAGCTGACGGCGGCGGGGTTCCCGGTGCGGAGCGCGATGGCGTACGGGAACCCGGTGAAGGCGAGGCCCCAGAACCCGGCCAGCAGCAGGAACGCCACGACGCCGGCCACCCCCGTGGCGAACCGCACGCCCAGGGCGAAGCCGAGCGCGAGCACGGGGACCGACAGCGCGATCACCAGGACGAGGTCGGCCACCATCAGCCCCAGCAGGAGCGAGGTGCGGTGCATCGGCGCGAGCAGGAGCCGGTCGAAGTAGCCGCCGGTGATGTCCGTGACCAGCGCGCTCGCCCGGGAGACGCCGGTGACCGCGAAGACGATCGCGACCGGGATCTGGAACGCCTTGAAGTCGTCGATCCCGGCCACCGAGGCGACGTCGGACAGCGCGCCGACGTTGACGACGAAGAAGAAGACCGGGATGACGAGCGCGGGGATGATCGCCTCCGGCTCCCGGGGGATCTGCCGCAGGGCGCGGATCGCGACGGAGGCGAGGTCGTGCCAGAAGCCGGCGGGGCGGCCCTTGACGGTCTGCTGCCGGACGTCCTGCGTGCTCCGGTCAGAGCTCCAGCCAGAGCTCCGGCCGGTGCTCCGGTCCGTGGTCATGGCCGGCCCTTCTCCTCGTCGTCACCGATGCGCTCGCCCGTGACCCGGAAGAAGACGTCGTCGAGCGTGGGGCGCCGCAGGGCGAGCTCGCGCACCCCGATGCCCGAGCGGTCGAGCGCGAGCGCCACCGGGCTGATGGCCCGGGCGCCGTCCTCGACGGAGACCATGAGCCGGTGGGCCTCGACGTCGATGCTCCGGATGCCGCCGAGGCCGGCCAGAGCGGAGCGTGCCGCGTCGGGCCGGTCCGTGACCTCCACGACGACGACGTCGGTCCCGATCGTGCGCTTGAGCTCCTCGGGGGTGCCCTCGGCGACGATCAGGCCGTGGTTGATGATGCCGACGCGGCCGGCCAGGGCGTCGGCCTCCTCGAGGTACTGGGTGGTCAGGAAGACGGTCATGCCGAGGTCGCGGTTCAGCCGGCGGATCTCCGCCCAGACGGCCGCGCGGCTGAGCGGGTCGAGCCCGGTGGTGGGTTCGTCGAGGAACAGGACCTGCGGGTTGTGCACGAGCGCGAGTGCCACGTCGAGGCGGCGTTTCATGCCCCCGGAGTAGGTCGCCACGCGGTCGTCGAGCGCGTCGCCGATGTCGATGAGCTCGCGCAGCTCCGCGACCCGCTGCGCCGTCTCCCGGGTGGTCAGCCCGTAGAACCGGCCCTGCAGGCGCAGCAGCTCCAGGCCGGTCTGCTTGTCGTCGAGCGCCGCCTCCTGCAGCGCCACCCCGATGCGCAGCCGGACGGCGGTGGCGTCGTCGACCACGTCGTGGCCGGCGACCTGGGCCGTGCCCCGGGTGGGCGCCAGGAGCGTGCAGAGCACGCGGGTCAGCGTCGACTTCCCGGCGCCGTTGGGGCCGAGGAACCCGTAGACCTCGCCCGCCTCGACGCTGAGGTCGACGCCGGCCACCGCCCGCTTGTCACCGAAGTGTCGTTCGATGCCGCGGGCCACGACTGCCTGCTCTGGCATGCCCGTTCCTCCCGCGCCCGAGGGCCACCCCCACCACTGTCGCAGGCCCGGGCACGCGAGGCGCGCCGAGGGGCGGAGGCGGGCGTCCCGACCCGTCTTCGTTGTGCCCGCCCGGCGGTCCTGTCAGGATGCCGGGATGGTGGAGATCGTCGCGTCCTCGGGTTCCGTCACGCTCTCCGGCACCCTGTGGCTGCCCGACGACGCCCCCGCCGCCCTGCTGGTGATGCACCCCGGGTCCGGGCCGTCCGACCGGCACAACGACGTGTACTTCCCGTCGGTCCGCGGCGCGCTGCTCGCCTCCGGGGTCGCGGTCGCGTCGTTCGACAAGCGCGGTGTCGGCGGGTCGACCGGCTCGTGGCTGACGGCCGGGATCGAGGACCAGGCCGACGACCTCCTGGCCGGGCTCGCGGCCGTGAGCGCGCGGGTGCCCGGGGTGCCCGCGGGGGCCTTCGGGCACAGCCAGGGCGGCTGGGTCGTGCTGGAGGCGTGCCGCCGCGCGGGTCGCGACGCTCTGCCGGGGCCGGCGTTCGCGGTGACCAGCTCGGGGCCCGCCGTCAGCGTGATCGAGCAGGAGCGGTACTCGGTGCGCAACGCCGTCCGGGCTCTTCCCGAGGGTGACCGCGCGAGCGCGGTAGCGGTGGCCGACAAGGTGCTCGACCTGATGCGGGACGGCGCTCCGCACGCCGACCTGACCACGCTGCTCGCGGCACACCCCGCCGAGGCGGACGGCCTGGCGCGGGTCTGGGGCATCTCCTCCGAGGTCACCACCGAGGAATGGGCGCACCTCGTCCTGGTCGGTGCGTACGACCCGCTGCCGGCGCTGCGCTCGCTGTCCGTCCCGCTGCTGGCCGCGTTCGGGGGCGACGATCCGGTGACGCCTTCGGTCGTCAGCGTGGAGGTGCTGGAGCGCGAGGTGGGCGGGCGCGAGGTAGGCGGGCGCGAGGCCGCGGCCGGGCTGCTGAGCACGGCGGTGCTGCCGGGCGGGGACCACCGGATGACCGCGCCGGGCGAGGCGGACGGCGAACCGCGGCCCGGGGCCTTCGTGCCGGGCTTCCCGGACGTCGTGGTCGAGTTCGCCCTCGCGCAGAGGAGGCAGGGCGTCCTCGGCTGGTAAGCATCATGGAGGATCCACCAAGGCCACCTCGGCTCTCGGTACATTTCGGGTATGCCATGGACCAGGAGAACCCCAAGCAGGCTCCGCGAGGCGCTGCCAGCCCTCGGCCTGGCATCCCTGAGCGTTGCCGCAGTCGTCGGGACTGTCGCGGCCGAGTTCGTGCCCGACGACGCTCCGCCGCTGGTAGTCATCCTGGCGACCGTAGGTGGCCTGGCTGTGGGTCTGATCGCAGAACACACCCTCGGGTTGGTCCTTGAACGACGAACTCGACGACAGGTATTGGCCAAAGCGGTTGAGACACTGCGCACCCGCGCACCTGCGGGCCTTGCTGCGCTGCTGTCGCCTCATCATGAGGAGCAGATAGTTCCGTTCATCGGTCGCGAGGCCCTGCTGACCAGCCTGCTCGATTGGTGCACCGACAGCAAGCAGAACAGCGAGCCGTTCAGGCTGATCACTGGCCCCGGCGGGGTCGGCAAGACCCGCCTCGCGGATGAGGTACAACGCCGCCTGCAGGTGCTCGATCCGAGGTGGGAGTGCTTGTTCCTGACGGCAGAGCAGGGCCGGGAGGCCAACGCAGTCGAAGAGCTTCGAGACCATGTGCGAGAGCGGCCGGTGCTGGTCGTCGTCGACTACGCGGAGAACCGAAACGGGCTGCGCGAACTACTCACACAGGCACTCGGCGATCAGGGGGTGATCCGCGTTCTGCTGCTGGCCCGGACGGCCGGCAACTGGTGGGACGTCCTTACCGCCGTACCAGGCAATCTTGGTGCCGCACTGAGCGCCGGCTATGGCGGCGTAGACCTCCCCCATATCGACGCTGCCCCCCAGACCATCCTGGATACCGCAGCCGACGCCTATGCCCGACGGTTCGGGATCGCAGCCCCTGAGGTTCGACTGTCTGGTGATGGCGACGAGCCCCGGATCCTGGATCTGACTGCCGCTGCTCTCATCGGGGTCCTTACCAGCCGGGAACGCCGCGATCCGCCGCGCATCACGCTCCTCCCTCAAGTCGAACACGTCACCCTCGAGCTGGTGTTTGACGAGGTGCTCCGACACGAGGCCAACACCTACTGGACCGCGACTGCCACCGAAGCGGGCATCGCCGACCGACTCACTGTCGCGATGCGGCATGTGCTTGTCGCTGCCGTTGCGCTGCTAGGAGCCAAGGACGAACCCACGACGGTGGCACTGGTCCGGCGGGTTCTCGACACGTTCACCGAAGAAGTTCAGCCCGACCCCGTGGCGACAGCAAGGTGGCTTCGTAAGACCTACCCATCGGCTGACGAGTCGGGGCGATGGGTGGAACCACTCACACCGGACCGACTGGCCGAGCACCTTATCGTCCGCAGCCTGACCGAGAACCGATACGCCTCCAGGCGCACGATTGCACTCCTCGAGAACCTCCGCACCGCGCAAGTAGTGCAGGCGATGACCGTCTTGTCGCGGGCTGCCACCGACCCGGCCCGGAGCAACGACCAACAACAAGCGGTTCGTTCACTCGCAGACCACCTGGCCGAGCGCCTCGTGGATTCTCCAGGGGTACACGGAGCGGCGCTCCGCGTAGTGCCGTCGCCCTCAGTGCGCATGGCACCCACCGCGGAGTTCCTGGCCCGCCGACATATCGAACTGCTAGAGGCCGCCGGAAAGGACGCCGAGCAACTCGCTGCGTCGTTGTCCGGTCTAGCAATTTTCCTCACAGATCTGGGCCGCTTGAGTGATGCGCTACCTCCTGCCCAGCGCGCGGTGACGGTCTACGAGCGCCTTGCGAAGTCCGATCCGGAAAGGTTCGAGCCAGACCTTGCCGGGTCACTGTCCTACTTGAGCAGAAGACTGTGGGAGGTGGGGCGCGCTCAAGAGAGCCTGCCCGTTGCGGCGCGAGCTGTCGCGATCCACGAGCGGCTTGCGGAAACAGCGCCCGAACGGTTCCAAGCGGGCCTCGCCGAATCATTGTCGAATCTCGGCATCAACCTCACACGTCTCAAGCGCCCGCTGGACGCGCTGCCGCACAACAAACGCGCCGTGCGGATCTACGAAGCGCTCGCAGTCTCGAACCCTGACCAGTACGTGTTCGTGCTCGGCAGGGCGATGCACAATCTCAGCCTCTGCTACTGGAGCCTTCAGCGCCCGGACGAAGCCGCGCCTGTGCTGGAGCGAGCCGTGCAGCTCCGAGAGCGGCTGGTGCAACTCAATCCGGACCGGTTTGAACCTGGCCAAGGCAAATCGTTGTCCAATCTGTGCCTTCAGCTCGCAGCCCTGGGACGCACGAAAGAGGCGCTGCTGTACGGACAGCATGCCTTGCGAATCTTCGAACGCCTGTCGAGTTCCAACCCCGCCCGCTTCGAGCCAGACCTGGCACGGACGCTCCACAACCTCAGCGTGTGTTTCTGGCAACTCCGCCGCCCTGGAGAGAGCCTGGCTGCGATCGAGCGGGCCGTGGAGATTCGCAACAGGGAGGTGGAATCGAACCCGCCCGAACCAGAACGGTCAATGATGTTCCTCGCCACGGCCCTGTCCAAGCTCGGCTTCCTGCTCGCGGAGCGGGGGCAACCGATCGCGGCAATGCAACACGCACACCGGGCCGTACGCATCCACCAACGGCTGACGAAATCAAGTCCGAACCAGCACGAGCCTGACCTCATTGGGGATCTATGGGAGCTCGGCACCAGATTCAATCGGTTCGGGCAGCCAGAAGACCGTTTGCTACTCATTCAATGGGCCTTACAGGTCTACGAGCGGTTGGCACGGACCGATCCCAAGCGATACGAGTCATCCCTCGGCAGCATTTGGTCCACCTATGGCACCTGGCTCGCTGACGCCGGACGCCCGGATGACGCTTTTGCGGTGCGGCTCCGCGCTGCCGAGGTACTGCAGCGATGCCATGACCGCGACCGATATGAGGTGCGAGACCCGCTCGGCGCCCTCTTGGAGGATCTCGCGTCAGACTGCCGCAGCCAGGGCGACCGCGAGTCGGCCCGGGTCTTCGAATCGCGGGCAAGAGAACTCTGAGGGCTCGACAAACACCTCAGAGTTGTCCGCTTGAGAAGGCGACCGAAAGACAACCCGCCCTAGTTATCCGCCGCCCAGAAGATGTGATCATCGCGATGACGGCCTCCCGCACACATCGCGATCCGTCATGCCTGCACCCGTCCCCTCCGGCGGACGAGTGCCAGCACCGGACCGTCCACGAGCAGCAGCAGGAGCGGCCAGTAGCCCGCTCCCGGGACGACGAGGGCCAGGAGGAAGGCCAGCGCCAGGCAGACGGCGTTGCCGAGCAGCTGCTCCAGCGCCGTGCGGTCCGGGGCGGCACCCGGCGGGTTCGCCCGGCGCAGCACGATCGCCATCGCCGCGAGCGTCATGCTGCACGCCAGGAGCACCCCGACGTAGAGCGCGATGACCACCCGGTCGGCCCCGTAGGCGCCGACGAGCTCGGCCGGGAACGGCAGGACCACCACGCACAGCAGCCACAGCGAGTTGAGCCGGACGACGGTCGCGTCCACCACCTCGACCCGGTCGAACAGCCGGTGGTGCACGGTCCAGATGCGCCAGATCACGAAGAAGCTGAGCAGGAAGCTGCCGAACGGCATCAGGTTGGTGCTGATCACCTCCCCCGCGGGCTCGTGCTTCTCGATGGCCTCGGGGACCAGGTCGACCAGCGGCAGGATCAGCAGCGTCAGCGCGATCGCGGCGACGGCGTCGCCGAACAGCTTGACCCGCTCGGCGCGGAGCGGCGTTTCCGACTTGCTCATGCACACGTCCTCGGTTGAAGTGCACCAGTTCTCATACGGTGTATGGCTAACCGTAGCGTTCCGCGCTACATTAGACATACACCGTATGAGAACAATGCTCGACGAGCTGGAGAACACCGCGTGATGAACCCGCTGACTAGAGTGGACAGCTATGTCGACCGTCGAGCACACCTACGAGTCCGTGTGGCTGCGGCCCACGCGGAAGGCGCGAGCGGCACGGGGGCAGGCCTTCACCCAGGACGACCTGGCGAGCACGGCGGTCGCGGTCGCCGACCAGGACGGCCTGGACGACGTCTCGATGCGCCGGGTCGCTCGCGAGCTGGGCATCACGGCGATGTCGCTCTACTGGTACGTCGACACGAAGGAACAGCTCGTCGAGCTCATGGTCGACCGGGTCTTCGCGGAGCAGAAGGCTCCCGTCGGCGCCGGCTGGCGGGAGCTGCTGCGCTCGATCGGCACCGACACGCTGGAGAGCTACCGCGCGCACCCCTGGTTCACCCACGCGCTGGGACGGCCGGGAACGCTGCCCGGTCCCGCGCAGCTGAACCGCTGGGACGACCATGTGCGCGCCCTGACCGACCCTGGGATCACGCCGCGGCTCGAACGGGAGCACGTGACGCTCGCCGTCGGCACGGTCAAGAACTTCGTGCTCGGCTACGCGCTGAACCCGGCGCACGGTGTCCTGACACCGTACGCACGGTACCCCGAGGTCGACCAGTACCTGCGCGACATGGTGCTGAGCAACGGGCTCGACGGCATCCGCTCGATGGCCGGCCTGCGGGAACAGTTCACCGAGGACCGGTTCGATGACGGGCTCGACATCGTCCTCGACGGACTCCAGGTCCGCATCTTCGGCTGACGTCCTGATCGTCGGGGCCGGCCCCGCCGGGCTGACCCTGGCCGCCGACCTGCTGCGCCGTGGCGTCGGCGTCCGCATCATCAGCGCTGCCGACGAGGGGTTCGCGGGCTCCCGGGCCAAGGGGATCCAGCCGCGGACCCAGGAGGTCTTCGACGATCTCGGGGTCCTGGACGACGTCGTCCGGTACAGCAGCTCGTACCCCGCGCTCGGTGTCCACCTGGGGCCGCTCGTGCTGCCCCGCACCATGTTCGCGCCGCGACGACCCAGCGAGGCGGTCCCCTACCCGAACACGCTGCTGGTCGGGCAGTACGACACCGACGCCGCCCTGCGGCGCCGGGTCGAGGCCCTCGGCGGCCGCATCGAGCTCGGCACCCGGCTGACCACGCT
Source organism: Promicromonospora sp. NPDC057488 (assembly GCF_042802395.1). Classification (NCBI taxonomy): domain Bacteria; kingdom Bacillati; phylum Actinomycetota; class Actinomycetes; order Micrococcales; family Promicromonosporaceae; genus Promicromonospora; species Promicromonospora sp. NPDC057488. Next base: position 14,649 of record NZ_JBHVEG010000067.1, on the reverse strand, counting down.
GGACCAGCACGACGACGGAGCCGACGACAGAGTCACGGCCACCGTCGAATCCCCGCGGGGCACCGAGCACATCCGCGCCCGCTACCTCGTCGGCGCGGACGGCGGCGGGAGCGCGGTGCGGCGCGCCTGCGGGATCGGGTTCGAGGGCACGACGGACGAGAGCGACCGCATGATCGTGGCCGACCTGCTGATCCGTGGACTCTCCCGCAAGCGCTGGCACGTCTGGCCGTCCCGGCGCTTCCTCGCGCTGTGCCCGCTGCCCGGCGAGGACGCGCGACTCTTCCAGCTCATGGTCAAGCTGACCCCGGACGACGACGCGGACACCGGCCGGGAGGCCGTCGAACGCCGGATCCGCGGCTACGCCGGCACGCGCCGGGTCAGTGTCGACGCCGTGCGCTGGCACTCGGTCTGGCGACCCAACACCCGCCTGGCCCAGCACTACCGGAAGGGCCGGGTGTTCCTCGTCGGCGACGCCGCGCACGTCCACCCGCCCACCGGCGCCCAGGGCCTCAACACCGGCGTGCAGGACTCCTACAACCTGGGCTGGAAGCTGGGCCAGGTGCTCGCCGGCGCGCCGGACGGCCTGCTCGACACCTACGAGGCCGAACGGCGTCCGGTCGCCGCGCGCGTGCTCGGCCTGGCGACCGAGCTCTACGCCGACACGAAGGGCCGACCGCTCGCGGCCACGACCCGGGGCGACGAGGAACGCCAGCTCGCCCTCAGCTACCGCGGGGGCCCGCTGGCCGTGGACTCGGTGCCAAACACAGGCACAGGCGCAAGCACAGGCGGCCTCGCAGCAGGCGACCGCGTGCCCGACCTGCGGTGGACCGACCCCCGCAACGGCCCGCAACGGCTGTTCGACCACCTCCGCGGACCGCACTTCACGCTGCTGGCCGTCGGCGAGCCGCCAAAGATCTCCTGGCCGGACGCCGGCGCCCCGCTGCGGACGGTGACGGTGCCCGCTGCCGATGCGGCCAGGCTCGGCGGTACCGGCACCACCGCGATGCTGATCCGCCCCGACGGTTATCTTCTCGCCACGTATTCGGTCGAATTCGGCCCGGACACCATTCGGCGAACACTGATCCACCCGGCGACTTTCGTTGACCTGGAATAGCATCTCGATCCAGCATTCGGATACCGCTCGAAGCCGATCAGTGCTGATCTCCGGAGGTTCGTGTGCCCGATCGACGATCCAGTCTCGCGGCCGGCCGGAGGCGCCGGCTCGCCCTGACGGTGCTGATCATCCTGATCGCCACGGCCCTGCCGGGGCCGGGCCTGGCCGCTGCCGGTGCGACCCCGCCGTCGGCTCAGGTACCGGCCGCTCACATGCCGGCCGCTCAGGTGCAGGCTGCTCAAGAACTGGCCGGCGGGGTCACCTACCCACCGGCCGTCATCTTCAGCGGGTACGGAGCCGGTGACACCCGCTTCATGGGTTTCCCGTCGCTGTACAACGGGTCCTCCACCAACGGCGAGGGCGTTCGAAGCTCCCGCTACCTGCTGGGGCACTCCACCAACCGCGACGCCGTGGGGCTCGGCGGGACCGTGCTGCGGCAGTCGCGCAACGGCGGGAACTTCGAGGTCATGGACAGCGCGGACGGTTACGTCCCGCCGTCCAACTTCGTGCGGCTCGCGGTCGCCGGTGGCGCCGTCTACGGGTTCACGTTCGAGGACCGCAGCGTGACCACCAAGTCGCTGCCCGCCGCCCAGCGGTGCACCGACCTGTCCTGCCGGCGGAAGTTCGACCGCTGGATGCTGGCCGGCGACACCTGGCGGCGGGCCGGCGAGGCGACGGTCAGCTTCCCGGCCCGGGGCAACGACGTGGCGTGGGCGCGCCTCTACCAGGGGCCGATCCTGGCCGCGGACGGCCAGACCCTGCTGACCACGGTGTACGGCCGGTACAACGACAAGCACGGCTGGGCGTACTTCTCGGCGGTCGCGGACAGCACCGACGACGGCGTCACGTGGACGGTCCGCAGCGAGCTGGCGGTGTCGACCACCGAGATGTACAACGAGGCGAGCCTGGCCCCGACCAGCGACGGCGGCCTGGTCGCGGTGATCCGCAAGGACGAGAACCTGCGCGGGTCGCCGACCCCGAACATCCCCGCGAACGTCGCCCTCTACGTCCGGCGCTCCAGCACCCAGAGCGCCGCCGGCCCCTGGAGCCCGCTGGACGCGAGCGCCCGGCTGGCCGCCGAGGGCGGCAACTCGCCGTCGGTCGAGCTGCTGGGCAACGGCGCCCTGGTGATCGGTTCCGGCCGGCCCGACAACCTGCTCCGGGTCTCGTACGACGGGCGGGGCACCACCTGGTCGGAGCCGTTCGTGCTCTACAGCAACACGCCGACCGCCGGTGGCGACGCCGACGGCTGGTACACGTTCGACCCCTACAACGCGAACGGGGACCGGGTCCGCCGGCCGATGCGGCACCTCGGTTCCAGCACCACGATGGGCATCGAGGCGATCGGCGGCAACCAGCTGTACGTCGTCGGGGACAACTGTGCGTCCGGCTGGGGCTGCCCCTGCCCGGCGACCGCGCAGAACCCGCGCGGCTGGGAGTGCCCGCAGCGCGCCTCGGGCTACCCCAAGGGAACGCTGAACGGGTTGTGGCGGACCACGGTCACCGTCGACAACGGCCGGACGGGCCGGCTCGATCTGCCCGGAATGTTCCAGCGGGACGAGCTGACCGTGCTCGACCCGACCTTCAGCCGCTACGGATCCTGCCCGCAGGGTCCGGCCGGGTGCCGGCAGTCGTATGCCGCTTTCGCCTTCGACGGCGACGTCCGGCCCGACACCAGCACCGTCACGCCCGACCGCAGCCTCACCCTGCGGCTGCCGCGGGCCTATCGGCTGACCGGGGTGGGGGCCTACGCATTCCTGCAGGGCGGCGCCGACCTGCGGATCGAGGTCTCGGACGACGGGCAGTCGTGGTCGACCCCGGCCCGGTCCGCCCGGGACGGCTACCTGCGCCCGTTCAGCGCGCCGGTATCGGCGCAGTACCTGCGGATCAGCGATCCCAACGCGATCACCGACCCGTTGGCCGCGTTCCTGAACGAGGTGGAGCTCTACGGCTCCTGACGACTCGGACGCCGCCGTTTCACCGAGAACGGGTGAGGGCGCGCGACCACCGGGGAGCTGGAGTGGGCAGGGAACGGGAGACCGCGCGCTCCGCGAGGTCTCCGGCGAGGACTGACCTCGTCGTTCCTGCTCGACAAGGAGCGAACATGACCGCCGCACACCCCTCCGGTCCCGACCCCTACCCCGGGATGACCCCGGTCGCCTACTACGGCCCGCCACCTGACGCGCCCAGCCCTGCGGGATTCGGGGGCGCCATGCTCATCGTGGTGTCCCTGTTCCAGGTCCTGCAGGGGATCTCCGCCGTGGCCCAGGACACGGTGTACGTGACGGGCATCGACTACGTGTACGCGTTCGACGTGACGACCTGGGGCTGGATCCACATCGTCCTGGGCGTGCTCGCCCTCGCCGCGGGGATCGGGGTACTGGCCCGCCAGACCTGGGCGTTCGTCACCGGCATCGTGCTCGCCGGCCTGGCGTGCCTGGCGAACTTCGCGTTCATCCCGTACTACCCCGTCTGGAGCCTGATCATCATCGCCTTCTACCTCCTGGTGATCTGGGCGCTGAGCACCCGCTTCTCGCGGCGTGCCCAGGCGTGACGAGCACGCACCACCGGGTGCGGGTCCGGCCCCTGCCCCGCTCAGAGCCGCTGGGCGAACCGCACCGGCTCGACGGTCTCGGCGCTGTGCCGGGCCGCCCAGTTCTCCAGGGAGGCGCGGCAGGCGTGGTCGAGGTGGTGCAGGTCGGACAGGTCGACCTCGACGGGGCGGTCCTGCGGGAGCGCCTCCAGCTGGTCGAGCAGCTTGGGCAGCCGCAGGAACGTCGCGCTGCCGCTCAGGCGCACCGTGAGCGGGCCGGTGCCCGGGTCGGTCACGTCCAGGTGCACGCGGGAGGTGTCCCACGCGGTCTTGACCACCGAGAGCGCCAGCCCCACGAGCACGCCCTCGAACATGCCCACCGAGACGATCGCCAGCGCGGTCGCCGTCAGGACGAGCGCCTCGCCCCGGTGCTCACGCCACAGCCGGCGGATCTCCGCCAGCGGGATGAGCTTGCAGCCGGCGTGCACCAGCACCCCGGCCAGCGCCGCGACGGGGATGAGACCGAGTGCCGCCGGCACCAGGGCGGCGAAGAGCAGCAGCCACACGCCGTGCAGCACGCGGGACGCCTTGGTGCGCGCCCCCGCCTGGACGTTGGCCGCGCTGCGGACGATGACGGCGGTCAGCGGCAGGGCGCCGAGCACACCGCACACCGCGTTGCCCGCGCCCTGCGCCATCAGCTCCCGGTTGTAGCGCGTGCGCGGCCCGTCGTGGAGCCGGTCCACGGCGGCGGCGCTGAACAGGCTCTCGGCCGAGGCGATCAGCGTGAAGGCGAGGATCGTGCCGAGCACCCCGAGCTCGGCGAGCCGGCGGAAGTCATCGGGCCCGGGCGGCTGGATCGAGTCCACCAGGCCCTGCACCTCGACCATCGCCACCGACGGCCCGAGGAACGCGCCCGCCGCGATCGCCAGGCCGACGGCCACCAGGGGTGCGGGGACCACCCGTAGCCGGCGGGGCATCCGCGCCCACAGGACGAGCACGGCGATCGTGCCCAGCCCGAGCGCGAACGACGTGAGCGCGGCGGGCGAGCGTACGACGTCGACCAGCATGCCGGGCAGGCCGGCGATCTTCGCGAGGCTCGTGGCGGGTGCGCCCAGCCCGGCCATCGAGTAGAGCTGCCCGGCGATCAGCACCAGGCCGATGCCGGCGAGCATCCCCTCGACGACCGAGACGGAGATGGCGCGGAACCAGCGTCCCACCCGGAGCGCGCCCATCAGCAGCTGGAGCAGCCCGGTGGCGAGCACCAGCACCCCCAGCACCGAGAGGCCGAACTGCTGCACGGCCTGGTAGACGAGCACGGTCAGCCCGGCGGCCGGTCCGCTGACCTGCAGGCTGCTCCCCGGGAGGAACCCGGTCACCAGCCCGCCGACGATACCCGTGACCAGGCCCAGCTCCGCCGGTACGCCGGAGGCGACGGCGACCCCCACGCACAGCGGGACGGCGACGAGGAAGACCACGAACGAGGCGGTCAGGTCCGCGAGGAACGTCCGGCGCCGCGACGACGGCGGGGCTGCCGCCGCGCTCCCGGGCGCGCTCACAGCGGCGCGCCCTTGCCGGCGGAGGAACGAGCCTGGAGAGCACGAACCCGGAAAGCGCGTGTCCGGAAGGACCGAGCCTGATCAGCGAAGGAACGGGCATGAACGAGAAGATGCTGCATCAGATACCCCCTGGTGCGCCCCCGGGGCGCATCGGTCGTCGACGATGGTGCGGAACGTCGGGTAGGTGAGGTGCATGTGGCGACCCGGTACGGGTCGAGGCCGTGATTCGGCGTGTCCCTGCTGAGACCAAGTCTTGGGACTGAATCTCAGAGCCACCTCAGAGGGCGGGTGAAACAGGAGGGTGGGTGAAAGAATCACCGCATGGACCTCGACGCCCGCCGTCTCCTGCTGGTCGAGGACGACAGGCGCCTCTCGCAGCTGCTCGTCCGCCTGCTGACCGCGGAGGGCTACGACGTGGTCCCCGTCTACGACGGCCAGGCCGGGCTGCACCACGGGCTGACGGGCCGGTGGGACGCGCTCGTCATCGACCGCACGCTGCCCGCGATGGAGGGCGTCGACCTGGTCCGCCGGCTGCGCTCGCGGGGCATCACGACGCCGACGATGCTGCTCACCGCCCGCGGCACGACCGAGGACCGGGTGGAGGGCCTGGACGCCGGCGCGGAGGACTACGTGGTCAAGCCGTTCGACAGCGACGAGCTGCTCGCGCGCCTGCGGGCGCTCCTGCGCCGGCACCGCGACACGTCGCCCGTGATCGACCTGGGCGGACGGCGCCTCGACGTCGCGTCCCGGCGGGTGCTCTCCCCCGACGCCGACCCCGTCGAGCTGTCCGCCCAGGAGTGCGCGCTGCTGCGGGTCATCGCGGCCAACCCGGGCCGGGTGCGCAGCCGCGAGGAGCTGCACCGGCGCATCTTCCAGAACGCGGACAGCCCGAACGCCGTGGACACCTACGTCTACTACCTCAGGCGCAAGCTCGGCGCCGGCATGATCCGCACGGTGCGCGGCCTCGGCTACCAGCTCGGCGCGACGTGAGCGCTGCGATCAGCGACCGCCGGCTGCTGCGCAAGGCCTCCCTCGCCGTCGCCCTGCAGACCGGCGCCGCGGTCGGGATCGTGGTCTCCGCCGTGATCGCCCTGGTGTACGTGGTGGGGCTGGAGGCGCGGCGGGACGCGTCCGAGGTCAAGCTGGAGGCCAAGGTCGCCGAGGCCGGGAGCCACCACGTCACCCTGGACGGCACCGACACCGTGGTGGTGGACGGCATGCCCACCGACTGCCCGGAGCGCCACGTGCGCGAGACCGCGGCGCGGCTGCCCGACGGCCAGTCCCGGGTCGACGTCTGCGGCAGCCCGTTCCTCGCCTATGTCGGCGAGTCACCGGACGGCACCCGCGTCACCGCGATCATGAACTTCGTCGAGCAGCAGGAGGAGACCGAGCGGCTCGCCCGGTTGTCGCTGGCGGCCGGCGCCCTCGGCGTCCTCGCCTCGGCGGTGCTCGGCTGGGCGTTCGGCCGCCGGGCCGTCCGGTCGCTGGGCGACGCGCTGGCGTCACAGCGGCGGTTCGTCTCCGACGTCAGCCACGAGCTGCGGACGCCGCTGGCGATCCTGCTCACCCGGGCCCAGCTCCTGCAGCGCGGTCCGGCGCACGACGAGGCCCAGCGGCTGGAGCTGGAGCAGCTGACCCAGGACGCCAAGATCGCCGCGGAGGTGGTCGACGACCTCCTCCTCGCCGCGGAGATCCAGCACCGGCCGCTCCCCCGCGTGCCGGTCGACCTGGGCGTGCTGGCCGGCGAGGTCCGCGCCTCGTTCGCCACGCGGGCCCAGCTCGCGGGCGTCGACCTGCTGGTCGACGCCCAGCCGGGTACCGGCTACGTCGTCACGGGCACCACCACCGCCCTGCGCCGCGCGCTGTCGTCGCTCGTCGACAACGCCCTGGCCCACGTGTCCGACGGCGGCCGGATCGTCATCTCGCTGCGGCCGCGCGGCACGGGGGTCGCCGTGGCCGTGATCGACGACGGCGAGGGCCTCGACCCGGCCCGGGCGCGCGAGCTGACCATGCGGTTCCGGCGCGGGTCGCACGACAAGGCGGGCAGCGTACGGCTGGGACTGGGTCTCTCGCTCGTCAGCGAGATCGTCACGGCCCACGGCGGCGAGCTGACGATCGACGGCGCGCCGGGGTCCGGTGCGACCTTCGCGCTGTCGTTCCCGGCGTCGAGCATCCCGCGCGGGAACCGGGAGGCGCCCGTGCCCGTGGCGGGGCTCAACCGGGGCTGACCGGTGGGCGCGCCGGAGCTAGCCGTGCAGCAGCTCGCGGAGCGCAGCGTCCGAAGCGGCTTGGGCGGCACGATCGTAGGTGGAGCTGAACGCCATGATCTCCGCCGCCCCGGTGGCCTCCGCCAGCCGGACGAGCCGGCGGCCCACCGTCGTCGGGGAGCCGACGGCGCCCTGCGCGAGCTGCGCCTCGACGCGCTCGCGCAGCTGGCCGCTCCAGGGTTGGGCACGGATCACCGCGACCGGCTCCAGCGGACCGAACTCGCCCGTCTGCCGGGACCGGGCCATCGCCCACGCCTCCGGAAGGGCCAGCTCCCGGGCGTCGGCGTCGGTGTCCGCCACCAGCACGTCGGTCAAGACCGTGACCGACGGCTCCGGTGCGCGCGGCGAGGGCCGGAACTCCTTGCGGTACGCGGCGAGCGCGTCGGTCAGCTCAGGGCGGTCGAGCAACGGCCCGCCGACGACGACCGGCAGCCCCAGCCGCGCGGCAACGGCGAGCCCCCGCCCGGTGGCGAGCACGAAGACCGGCACGGTGCGCGCCGCGGCCGGCCGGGCGGTGACCGCCGCGGTGCCGTCGAGGTACGTACGCAGCTCCTCGATGTCGTTCTCGAAGGTGTCCGGTGCGTCCGACCCGCGCCTCAGTGCCCGGCGCACGGGCTCCGTGAAGCCCAGGGTGCGCCCCACCCCGAGGTCCACCCGGTCCGCGTAGAGGGCGTCGAGCATCAGGAACTGCTCCGCGACGACGAGCGGCTGGTGGTGCGGCAGCATCACGCCGCCCGACCCGATCCGGATGCTGTTGGTGCGGGCGCCGAGCGCACCGAGCAGGACGGGCGGCGACGCCGAGGCGATCCCCGGCACGGCATGGTGCTCGGCGACCCAGAAGCGGTGGTAGCCGAGCCGCTCGGCCGACACCGCCCGCTCGATCGTGTGCGTCAGCGCGGCGCCGTCGGGGTACCCCGTACGGGTGCGGGAACGGTCCAGCAGGGAGAGCCTCACGCGAAGCGTCAACCACTCACGCACCCGGGCGCTTCCCGGTGCTCCCCTGACCACCGCGCCCGGCCTGCTACGTCGGACCGGGCACCGTCCAGCGCTCCTCGAGCACGCGCCAGCGCGTGATGAGCCCGTCGGAGCCGACGGCGACGTCGAGCACGAACTCCCCGGCCAGGACGAGGCCGGTCGCGCGCGCCCGGGCCCGGCAGGTGCCCGTCACCACCGCCCGGTCCCGCTCCGCGCGGATCGGGTCCAGGTCGACGTGCTCGACCGCGAGCGCCTCGCCGAGCAGGGCGACGCCCTCGAACCCGGTGTCCGCGTCCGCGTCGAACCGTCGCGCCAGCTCGCGGGGTGACGCCCCGGCGACCCGTGCCGCGAGCAGCTCGACGACGGCGACCCGAATCCCTGACTCCGCCCGGATCTCGACGGCTCCTCCTGGGTGCATGAGGGCTGTCTAGCCACCGGCACCCACCCGGCGCAAGGGCCGCGGCGACCGGTGCAGGCCACTGACCGGAACCGGCCAGAATTGTATGGTGTGCACCCGGGGACTCACCGACCGTGCCCTCCCCGCTCGGCCCGAGGAGGACGCCCCGTGAAGTGCCCCGTGCCGGACGGCGTCTGACCGGCGTGCTCCAGCGAGCTCGCCGACCTGGCGGGCGTCGACGAGCTGCTCGACGAGCTGGACCACCACGCCGGACCCGGCCACCACCCCGGACCTGATCACCGTCGAGGATCTCTTCGGCCCGCCCACGCGGAGCCGCGCCGTGCTGTCCCCGGACGGCACGCGAGTCGCCTACCTCGCGCCGTGGCGCGACCGCCTCAACGTCTTCGTCCGCGACGTGGACTCCGACTGGTCGGCATCCGACGAGGAACGAGGACCGACCGACGGGGCCGGCGCCCGCCGGATCACCGCCGCTGACGAAATCTTGAGTATTCATTTGCTAGACATTGTGCGAAGTGGGTGAAATCTCCTATAAAGGTAGCGATCGGGTCACAACTGGAGTGCCCCGACCCACCTTCAGGGAGCTGCCCACATGAAGCAACGCCTGTTGAGCATCGTCGCCACCATCGCGGCGACCACCCTTGCCACCGTCGGGCTGGTGACGACGCCGGCCCAACCCTCGTACGCCGCCGGGGAGTCCTACGTCGCCCTCGGCGACTCCTACTCCTCGGGCACCGGCACCAGGTCGTACATCGCCGACGGCACCGAGTGCCTGCGCTCCACCTACGCCTACGCCAGCCTGACCGCGGCGGCCAAGGGCTACAGCCTCAACTTCCGGGCCTGCTCGGGAGCCGTCGTCTCCGACGTGACGAGCACCCAGCTCAGCGCGCTGGGCACGGGCACGAGGTACGTCACGATCTCGGTCGGCGGCAACGACGCCGGGTTCGCCGACGTGCTCACCGAGTGCGCCCTGCCGGCGTGGGCCAGCGACTGCGCCGGTGCGGTCGGCGCCGCGCGCACGTTCATCTCCGGCACGCTCCCGGGCCGGCTCAACACGCTCTACGCGGCCATCAGGTCGAGGGCGCCGAGCGCGAAGGTCGTCGTCGTCGGCTACCCGAAGATCTTCATGGGCGAGGACTGCAACGTGGCCACCTTCTTCAGCCCCGAGGACGAGACGGCGCTGAACAACGCCGTCGTGCACATCAACTCCGTCACCCAGACGGCCGCGTCCGCCCGGGGGTTCACCTTCGTCAACCCGGTCAGCCGGTTCACCGGCCACGCCGTGTGCGACTCGACCGAGTGGATCAACGGCTTCTCGAACCCCGTCCAGGAGTCCTACCACCCCAACCGGCTGGGTCATTCAAGCGGCTACCTGCCGCTGGTCAGCGGCGTGCTGACCGGCGCGAGCGTCGCCGCGACCAGCACGGTGCTCGCCGAGGCGGAGGACGCCGCCGCGGAGCAGGCCCAGCTCCAGCAGAAGTACGCCGCCGCCGACCGGAGGATCAAGCCGAAGCTCTTCCAGCCCCCGACCAAGGCCCGCCTGGAAGAGCTGGCGAAGGAGCGGGACGTCGACTTCGACGCCTGGTGGGCTCGGGCGCAGTCGTCGGACTGAGCCGGTGACCCGGGGGCCGCGCGACACGACCGGACCCGATCCGCGTGCGCGTGGCCCCTGGGCCCATGTCGGCCTAGGTCCGCCCCGCCGTGCGGTAGCGGTGCTCGGGGCGGCCCGTCGAGCCGTACCGGAGCTCGACCACGAGGTGCCCCTGGTGGGCGAGCGTCGAGAGGTAGCGCTGGGCGGTCGCCCGCGAGACCCCGACCCGGTCGGCGACCATCGGGGCCGAGAGCGCCGACCCGGCCTCGGCGAGCGCCCCCAGGACCGCGGTCTCGGTGGGTGACCGGCGCGAGGCGCCGTCCCGGTTCCCCGCGCCGTGCAGCACGCGGCGGGCGCGGTCCACGGCCTCCTGGTCGAGCTCGGCCTGCGAGTCGACCAGGTTGCGGTAGCGGCCGTAGGCGCGGAGCAGCTCGGTGAGGTCGTCGTCGGCGAAGGGCTTGATGAGGTAGCCGAACGCGCCGCGCTGCAGCGCCTTGCGCACGGCAGCGGTGGCGACGGCGGCCGAGAGCACGATGGCGTCGACGTCCCGTCCCGCGATGAGGTCCAGCCCCGAGCCGTCGGGCAGGTAGATGTCGGCCAGCACGAGGTCCGGCCGCTCGGCCTCGATCGCGGCGGCCGCCTGCGCCGCCGTGCCGGCGGTCGCGACCACCCCGAAGCCCTCGACCGACTCCACGATGCGCGTGTGCAGCCGGGCCACGTGGAAGTCGTCGTCGACCACGACGACGCGGAACCGCACCGCCGGACCGGCGTCCTTCGACGGGCTCATCGGCCGTCCTCCTGTTCGAACTGCTGCTCCAGGCGCGCCACGAAGACCGCGCCGTGCCGCTCGGTGCGGCCCATCGCGAGCCGCAGCTCGCCGCCGTGCCGCCGGGCCACCTCGGCCGACAGGCGCAGCCCGATGCCGTGGCCGTGCGCGGGCCCGGCGGCGCCGGACTCCCCGGACTCCCCCGGCCCCGCGCTGCCGCCCGCGCCCACGAGCTCCGCCGCTCGCGCCTCCGGCGTGAACGGGTCGGCCGCCGCGCCGTCGCCGGAGTCCATGACCGACAGGTGCAGCTCGTCGCCGTGCCGCAGCGCCTCCACCTCGACCCAGCGGGGCGAGCGCTGCGAGGCCACCGCCGCCGCGATGCCGTTGTCCACGAGGTTGCCGAGCACGGTGGTGACGTCCTCGGGGTGCAGCAGCGACCCGCTGACGTCGGCGTCGGGGCCGACGCGGAGCGTCACGCCCTGGCGCTCGGCCTCCAGCGCCTTGGCCCCGAGGAACGCCTGCAGGTAGGGCTCGCGGACGAGGCCCGCGTTGGCGACCGGGAAGCGCACCGGCCCGTGCTCGCCGACGCGGTCGAGGTAGTCGAGGGCCTCGGCCGTGTCCCCGGCCCGCACCAGCCCGGTCACCACGTGGATGCGGTTGGCGAACTCGTGCCGCTGCTCCCGGAGCGCCCCGGCCAGGGTGCCGACGGCGGTCAGGCGGCGGGTCAGGTCCTCGACGGCCGTCACGTCGCGCACGATCACGACCCGCCCGAGCAGCCGGTCCTCGCGCCGCACCTCGTGCACGTCGACGTAGACCAGCCGGCCGTCCACGACGAGCGGCGGGGCCGGCGACGACTGCGGCCCGGGCGGCTCCGGCGGCTCGGGCGGATGCTCCTTGATCCGCTCGACGACGCCCGCGTGCGGAACCGCCTCCTCGACGGGGCGCCCCACGGCGTCGTGCAGGCCCAGCAGGGCGGCGGCGCGGTCGTTGCACACCGTGACGACGTCGTCGGCGGACAGGCCGACCACCCCGTCGTCGACCCCCTGGAGCACGGCCTGCTGGTCGTGGACCAGCGCGAGCAGCTCCTCGGGCTGGAGCCCGAGCGTCTTCTCGCGCAGCCTGCGCGTGATGAAGCGGGCGACCAGCCCGCCGACCGCGAGCGCGAGCACCGTCGAGAGCACCACCGGGACGGCGTCGGTCAGCACGGTGGACCACACCTCGGTGGGCGGCAGCCCGACGCTCACCTCGCCGACGACGGTCCCGGGCTGGTCGAGCCCGTACACGGGGACCTTGGCCCGCGCCGAGTCGCCGAGGGTGCCGCGCTCCCAGCTCACCGTCTCCTCGCCGCGCAGCGCGGCGTCGGGGCTGGTCGAGACCGGGTCACCGATCTCGTCGGGACTGGGGTGGGCCAGACGCCGCCCCGTGTCGTCGGTGATCACCACGAACAGGGCGCCGGTGCGGTCCTCGACCTCGCGGGCGTAGTCGTCGAGGGTGCCGGCGACGAGCTCGGCGTCGGTCGACGGCGGCTGCCGCTCCGACTCCGCCTCGGCGCCCGCCCGGACGTCGGGGGTCTGCGCCACGGTCTGCGCGATGCGCAGCGCGGACTCCTGGGTCTGCTGCACGAGCCGGTTGAACCCGGTGACCGCGAACAGCCCGACCGTGATGAGCGACACCACGATCATCGCGGCCACGATCGACCGGTTGACCTGGGTGGTGAACTTCGTCGCCATGTTCGCATGCTAACCACGCGCAGGGCGGCTTCCCGAGCGGTGAGCAGAATGCGCACAACGAGTTCTGTGCGGTATTCCGCCAGAACGCGCAGTAGCGCGCGGAGGGGGCCGACCGGTTCCTAGGGTGACCGGGTTATCGCACCTGCCGCCCCCCAGCCGGCCAGACGAAGGAGTCTCCCGTGCTTGTTCTGCTCGGATTCGGAATGGTCGCCACCTTCATGGTGCTGATCATGACCAAGCGCATGACCCCGGTGCTCGCGCTCATCATCGTTCCCACGGTCTTCGGCCTCTTCGCCGGCGCCGGGCTCGGGATCGGCGACATGGCGCTGGACGCCATCGGGGGCCTCGCTCCTACCGCAGCCCTGCTGATGTTCGCGATCATCTACTTCGGCCTGATGATCGACGTGGGGCTGTTCGACCCGCTCGTGCGCGTCATCCTGCGGGTGGTGGGCCACGACCCGGTGAAGGTCGTCGTGGGTACCGCCCTGCTCGCGGCGGTGATCTCGCTCGACGGCGACGGCTCGACGACGTTCATCGTGGTGACGAGCGCCATGCTGCCGATCTACCTGCGGCTCGGCCTGAGCCCGGTGGTGCTCACCTGCGTGGCGGGCCTCGCGAACGGCGCCATGAACATCCTGCCCTGGGGCGGCCCGACCGCCCGCGCCGCGGCGGCCCTCGACCTGTCGCCGAGCGACGTGTTCGTGCCGATGGTGCCGTCCCTGCTGGCCGGGCTCGCCGTGATCTTCGTGTTCTCGTGGCACCTCGGCCTGCTGGAGCGGCGCCGGCTCGGCACGATCGACCTGCCCGGGGAGGGCCTGGGCGCGGGCGGGCCGTCGGGCTCGGGCGGCGGCGCGGGCACCCGGACGGCCGGCCCGCGCGGCGGCGGAACCGTCACCCAGGTCGAGCGCATCTCGACCGTGGCCATCCAGACGCTGGTGAAGCCGGACGACACCGCGATGGCCGACAGCATGCTCGACCCCCAGCGCTCCACCCTGCGGCCGAGGATGTTCTGGTTCAACCTCGTGCTCACGGCCGTCGTGATGGTGCTGCTGGTGGCCGACGTGCTGCCGCTGGCCTACGTGTTCATGGCCGGGAGCGCCATCGCGGTCATCGCGAACTTCCCCCGAGTCTCGGACCAGGCGCAGCGGATCGTGGCCCACGCCCCGTCCATCGTCGGCGTGGTCTCGATGGTGCTCGCGGCCGGCGTGCTGATCGGCGTCCTGGAGGGCACGGGGATGGTCGACGCCATGGCCGCGTGGGTGTCGGGCAGCATCCCCGACCAGCTCGGCGCGTTCTCGGCCGTGATCACCGGGCTGCTGAGCATCCCGATGACGTTCTTCCTGTCGAACGACGCCTTCTACTTCGGCATCCTGCCGGTGCTCGCGGAGAGCGCGGCGGCGTTCGGCGTCGACCCGGTCGACATGGCGCGGGCGTCGATCACGGGCCAGGTGGTGCACATGCAGAGCCCGCTGGTGCCGGCCATCCTGCTGCTGATCTCGCTCGCCGGCGTGAACCTGGGCGACCACCACAAGAAGGTCCTGTGGCGGGCCGTGGTGGTGGCGCTGGTGATGCTCGTGGTCGGGATCGCGGTCGGCTCGATCGGCATCGCCTGAGTACCTGCCGGGCATCGGCAAAGCATCGGTCGCGGGGGGCGGGGGCCCCGCCCCCCGGGCGCCGCCCCGGTGACGGGGGGGGGGGCCCC
>NZ_JBHVEG010000066.1:0-31421 GCF_042802395.1 Promicromonospora sp. NPDC057488 | reverse complement strand
AGCTTGTCGAGACCCGGGTCTCGACAAGCTCGACCAGCGACATCGCAGCGCTGCCGCCGTCAGGCGGCCTTGATGTAGTCGTTCGGGTTCAGCACGAACTTCGTCGCCGCACCCTCGTCGAACTCGTGGTAGCCCGTCGGCGCGTCCGTCAGGGAGATCGCCTGGGCGTTGACGGCCTTGGCGATCTGCACCTTGTCGTGCAGGATCGCCTGCATCAGGCCCCGGTTGTACTTCATCACCGGGCACTGACCGGTCGTGAACGCGTGCGACTTGGCCCAGCCGAGCCCCAGCCGCAGCGACAGCGACCCGACCTTCGCGGCCTCGGTCGACGCCCCCGGGTCACCCGTGACGTACAGGCCGGGGATGCCCAGCGAGCCACCGGCCCGCGTGACCTCCATCAGGTTGTTCAGCACGGCTGCCGGGTGCTCCGTCGACGAGTCGGACCCGTGTCCGCGCGCCTCGAACCCGACGGCGTCCACACCGCAGTCCACCACGGGCTCGCCCAGGAGCTGCTCGATCTGGTCGCCGACCGGCCCGGCGGCTACGTCCACCGTCTCGCAGCCGAACGACCGTGCCTGCTCCAGCCGCTCCTTGTTGAGGTCGCCCACGACCACCACGGCTGCCCCGAGCAGGTGGGCCGACGCCGCGGCAGCCAGGCCCACGGGTCCGGCCCCCGCGATGTACACGGTGGAGCCCACGCCCACACCCGCGCTCACGCACCCGTGGAAGCCCGTCGGGAAGATGTCGCTGAGCATCGTCAGGTCGAGGATCTTCTCCAGCGCCTGGTCCTTGTCGGGGAACTTGAGGGCGTTGAAGTCCGCGTACGGCACCAGCACGTACTCCGCCTGGCCGCCGACCCAGCCGCCCATGTCGACGTACCCGTACGCCGACCCCGGCCGGTCCGGGTTCACGTTGAGGCAGATGCCGGTCTTGCGCTCCTTGCAGTTGCGACAGCGCCCGCAGGCGATGTTGAACGGCACGGAGACGAGGTCGCCCACGTCGAGGAACTCGACGTCCGGCCCCTTCTCGACGATCTCGCCCGTGATCTCGTGCCCCAGGATCAGTCCGGGAGGCGCGGTGGTGCGGCCGCGGACCATGTGCTGGTCCGAGCCGCAGATGTTGGTGGACACGGTTCGCAGGATCACGCCGTGCGGCACCTTGCGGCCCACGTTGGCCGGGTTGACCCCGGGTCCGTCCCGGAGCTCGAACGTCGGGTAGTCGATGTCGACCACCTCAACCACGCCGGGTTCGCGGTAAGCGACCGCCTTGTTTCCAGGCATGTTGGGTTACCCCTTCCAGGTCATCCTTGAACTGGCTTCGGTCCCTTTTCACGCTACGCCGGGCCCCGTCGACTCTCATCCGCGACCGCGAACCTCATCCCCTGCGCCGGACGGCGTCCGCCGGTCCCGGGTGGGGAGTTCTCCCCACTGACCTGGGGGCGCGGTTCTGCCACGCTCTGCTCGCCGCGCGCAGGGCGTGCGCGGTCAGAGACAAGGGATCGAACATGGTTTTCTTCGGCTGGGGTAGCAAGAGCAAGACGGCGCCGCTGGACGCGGGGCGTGCCCTGGTGCTGCGCTACTCGTACTTCCACCTGTTCTGGATCCTGCGCGTGTCGTGGGGCCTGCGGTACAGCCTCGCGACCGCCACCGAGGCCGGGTGGGCGCAGCGACCGCTCTCGGACGAGGAAGCCATGCAGCTCGACGCCCCGAACCGGCTCACGCTGAACTTCTGGTGGCGGTTCGGCCTGCTGCTGTGGGCGGCGGTGGCGATCGTGGCGATCGTGATCGGGAACCTGACTGCCTAGAGCGCCTCGACCATGAGCCGGTCGAACCCGGCGCCGGGGCTCTTCAGCGCGGCGAGGAGCTGCTCCGTCTCAGGCTGCAGGTCGCACTCGAGGCGCTCGGTGATGCTCAGCAGGCGCTCGATCGCCTCGCTCTCCGCGGCGGGGTCCCGGCTCTCGTGCGCGGCCAGGATCCGGATGCGCCACAGGCTCTCCTGCGCGGGCTCGACCCGCAGGCCCACCACTACCGCCTCCTCCGCCGAGCGCCAGCGGCCCTCCAGCAGGCGCCGCTTCGCGAGCGCGAACGAGGCGTCCACGATCTCCGCGACGAGGCGCTGCCGGAGCGGCTCCGCCCACGCGTACCGGCGGCCGTGCGTGCCGTCGAACGGGACGGCACGCACCAGCGCGAGCGCCGCCTCCAGGTCCTCCGGTGCTGCCTCCAGGGGCGCGCCGCCCAGCAGGGCGTCCCACTCGCCGACGTCGGAGGTGACCGACGGCAGGAGTCCGTGCCCGCCGTCGGGCTGGTGCCGCGGCAGGTACTCCTGACCGTCCGCGTCCTGCCCCAGCCAGCGGCGCAACCGCGAGGTCGCCGCGTTCCGGGCGCTCAGGTTGTCGCTGCCCGCGCGGTCGGGCCAGAGGGCGTCGTCGATCTCGGTGCGCGTCGTGCCCGGGTGCAGCACGAGGAACGCCGCGAGCTCCAGCAGGCGCGCACGCTTGCCGTCCTCGACGGTGCCGGTCGCGTTGCGCAGGTCCACCGGCCCGAGCGCGAGGACCCGGGGCGGAGCGTCCGACGGCGGGGTGTCCGCGCCGGCAGCCGGGACGATCGCGACCTCAAGGGTGTCAGGGGCGGGCTCGTCGTACTCGGCCGGGCGGAGGGTCTCGACGGGCTCGACCGGCGATGGCGCGGAGGTTCGCGGGGTCGGCTCGGCCGGGCGGGCGGTCTCGACAGACTCGACCCGCGACGTCGACGGGGTCTGCTCGACCGACGACGCGGGCACGATCGGGACCTCGGCGGTGTCTGTGCGCGGCTCGGTCTCGACCGGCCCGACCGCCGGAGCCGGCTCCCGCACCGGGGTGATCGCCTCGACCTCTGCGACGCTCGGCTCGGACTGGCCCACCCCTTCGAGCTCGCCTGCCTCCGCCATGGAGACGAGCCGCAGCAGGTGCCCGTACTGCTCGGACGGCAGCCGCTGCGGCCGCAGCTCCAGGCCGATCGGCGACAGCATCGCGAGCTCCTGCCCGGGCAGGAGCTGGAGGTCCCACTCACCCACGCTGATCCCGCCGGTGATCGTCGCCAGGGCCACGTGCGGCAGATCGGCCGTCAGCTCGGCCATCCGCGCGCGCTGCGCGTCGGAGACCTGGTCGGCGAGCAGCACGATCTCGGGCACCCAGGCGTCGGGCACCGTGCCGGTGACGCGGGCCGCGTAGAGGTCGGGCACGCTCTGTGCCGCGAGCGCGGCGCGGTCGGCGTGCGCGCGCCGGGCCAGGTCCTCGATGATCCGGCCCACGGTCGGCAGGTAGCGGATGCGACCGGTGCGCATCGTGTCCTCGAGGTCGGGGAACGCGCCGACGAGGGTCACCTGCAGGTCGTCGGCCCACACGGAGGTGGCGAGCTCGACGGCGAGGGCGGCGAGGATCTCGCGGGTGGCGAGGGCGTCGCCGGTGATGCCGAGCGCCCCGAGGTGCTCGAGGTTGAGGAAGACGTGTCCCTGGTCCTCGTCGGACCCGATGGTGACGAGGGCCGGGTACGGGGCCGGGACGACGGCGGGGTCCACCGGCGCGAGCCGCTGCAGGTCGGCGACGTCGAGCGTCCAGACCGTGGAGTCACCCGCGTTGCGCCACGGCTGGGGCAGGAGCGCCGCGTCCTCCAGGTACAGCTCGAAGGCCTGGGCGGTCAGCCGGGCGGCGCGCACGACAGGGAGGGGCCGTCCGGACGCGACGCACAGGCTCGCCAGCGAACGCAGCGCCAGGTCCACGGTCTCGACCGACAGGTGGTCGGCCGCGGCGCGGATGGTCTGCTCGAACGCCACGGTGTCGCCGGCGGGCAGCGGGATGCGCTGCCCGGGGCGGCGCAGCCGCTGCTGGTCCCGGCGCCGGCGGGCGAGGACGGCGAGCACGCCGGCGGCCAGCACCGTGCCGACGCCGGCGACCGTCGCGACCTGCCAGGGCGCGTCGTCGGACAGCCCGTCGTCCGCGGCCTCGGCCTCGGCCTGCGTCGCCGTCTCGACCTGCGTCGCCGTCTCCGCTTGCGCCTCCGCCTGGGCGGCCTCGTCCCGGACCGTCTCGGCCCGCGCGCCCCCGCCTCGTACCTCGTCCGACTGCCGCGCGGTGGTCTCGCCCTGCCGGGCGAGGTCGGCCGCGGCGTCGGCCGCTGGAGCAGTATCGGCGGCAGGGGCAGCATCCGCCGCTGGAGCAGGTTCGGCCGCGACCGCGGTCTCCGGCTGCCGGCTCTCCCCGCCGGTCCGGGCCGCGTCGCCCGACGGCGGGGCGGACGCCTCCGCGGGCCGGGGGTCGGCCTTCGCCTCCACGGCTCCCGGCACGTGCACGGTCCATCCGGGGTGGATCAGGTCCGGGTCGGTCAGGTGCGCGCCGCCCGGCTGCGCCACGTCCCGCGTGGCCTCGAACAGCTCGGGGTACCGGTCGGCGTCGCCGAGCTCCTCGGCGGCGATGCCCGAGAGGGTGTCGCCCTTCTCGACCACGACCGAGCCGGCGGTGTCCCCCGCCCCACGGTCGGCGTCGGCGGTGGTCGCCGCGTCGGGTGCCGCGGGAATCGTCAGGACCCAGCCCGTCGTCAGGAACGCCGGGTCGTCCGCCAGGTGCTCCTGGTTGAGCTCGACGATCTCCCGGAACCGGTGGCCGTCGCCCAGGTAGCTCTCGGCCAGGCCCCACAGCGTGTCGCCGCGCACCACGGTGTGCCGGACGGTCGCGGGCTCCTTGCGCTCCTGGGCGGACGACCGCTCCCGATCGGACGACCGCTCCCCCGTGGTCCGGTGGGCGTCACGGTCCGCGACCCCCGCGGACTGCCCGGACCGCTCCGCCGGCGCCTCGACCACGGCCGGCGCGGAGACCGACACGCTGTGTGCCTGCGGCATCGGCGCCGCGGCGGCGGGCAGGACGGCGGCGTTGGCCATCGGCACGGCGGTGAACAGCAGGAGCATCGCGGCGACCAGGCCGCGCGCGGCGCTCTGCGGCAGCTGCAGCCCCGGCAGGCGCGGCGCCCGGATGCCGCGGAGCTGGGCGACCAGCTCGACCAGGATCGACAGGGCCAGGAACGCCCAGGCCAGCCAGGCGACGACCTGCAGCACGACGAGGAACATCGACCCGTCGTCACGCGACGTCAGCAGGTCGACGACCGACCCGGCCGACGGCATACCGGCCTGGAACGGGTCGGCACCCACGGCGAGCAGGACGAACGGCAGGCCGACGGTCACCCCCACGACGACGAGCAGGGCCAGGAGGCCCTTCAGGCGACGCATCATTGCTCGGTACCTCCGACGGCTCGCGCGATACGGGCCTCACCCTCGCCCGACACCGGCATGTTGCTCAGGCCGATGAACGACAGGAACTTGGTCTCGTAGATGTCATCGGTCCGCACCAGGACGACTTCTCCGCCGGGCGCGCTGACCGTGCCGGACATGCCCGCGGCGGCGAGATAGTTCCGGGCCGCCACGACGGCCTGGACCGGGTCGGCCCGCACGCCCTCGCCGCGGATCGCCGCCCCGCCCTGGAGCTGCTGCCCGCCCACCCGGGCGGCCTGCGCGGCGACGTCCCGGGCATGCTGCTGGGCGTGCACCTGACCAGTGAGGTCGACGGCGATGCCCACGCCGAGGATCATCACGAACGTCGACGTGACCAACCAGGACGAGACGGAGCCCCGCTCGTCGGCGTCGGTCGCGGGTCTGCGGAACAGGCGCATGTCAGCGCTCCCGGTAGGTGTCGATCGGGCTGGACATCGTCCTGGTGATCGTGAGGGCCCCCGGCACACCCGGAAGTGCGACGTCGGAGAGGTCCACGGCGCAGGACACGGTGGCCGACACCAACGCCGGGGCGCCCGGCGGCGCGGCGAACCCGCTGGTGTCGACGACGACGCTGCTGGACCCGCAGCGCAGGCCCTGGTTGGCCAGGCTCGCGGCAGCACCGCTGGCCGCGGTGGAGTCCGCCTCCATCTGGGTGCGGGCGATCGACGCAGAACGCGCGGCCTCGGCCGCGGCCGACTCCACCGACGCCTGCGCGATCGCCACCCGGCCACCGGCGATGACCAGGGACCCGAGCAGCACGAAGGCGGACACCCCGATGACGGCCTCGATGGACGCCGAGCCCCGCTCGTCGGGCGCGCGCCTGCCCCGCCGCATCATCCGGTGATCCTCTCCAGCGGCAGCGTGGCCGACTGCGTGACCGTCGGCGACCACCCGGGGACGAGCGACACCGTGTGCGTGGTGATGGTGATGGTGGCGTGGGTCGCCGTCCGCAGCCCGTTCACGGTGGTCCCCTTGAGCCCGACGGTCGTCGCGTTCACGTACTCGTGCGCAGCCGCCGTGCCCGCGCCGGTCGTGCCGTGCTCGGCCGCGGCGGCGCGCGCGCCCTCCTGCGCCGCCGCGAGCGCCACCGCCTTGCCCTGGTAGAGCATGGCGCCCTGCACGAAGACGAACATCAGCGTGAAGAGCGCGGGCAGCAGGAACACGTACTCGATCGTGGCCGCGCCACGCTCGTCGGCCCGCCGGGACCGTCCGCGACGGAACATCACCCGATCTTGTTCGCCTCGGAGTTCACGAACTGCGTGATCACCGCGACCACGGTGCCGACGATGGCGATGACCGCCACGGCCCACAGGACGTGCTCGATGGTGACGTTGCCCCGCTCGGGGGCTTCGGCGAGCCGGGTACGGACCCGGTCGGCCACCTTCAGTCCGAAGGTGTGCAGAGTGGCGACGACGTGGAGCATCGGGCTCCCCTTTCTGGTGGTACTGGCATCGGGGTACGGCTGGACCGGTTCAGATGTCGCCCATCACGCGCAGCAGCGCGGGGGTGACGAGGATGATCATGAACACCACGCCGAGCAGCGACATGGGCATGTTGATGCGCTCGCTGACGGCGTTCGCGGTGGCGCGCTCGGTGTTCAGCATCGCCGAGCGCAGGGCCGTCGAGCGGGCGCGGAGGTTGTCGTAGATCTGCGAGCCCTCGCCGCTCATGCGCATGACGTCGGCCAGGTCGGTGAGCTCGGGCAGGCCGAGCTCGTCGGACAGGTTCTGCAGCGAGTCCCAGGGCGCGACGCCGTTCCAGCGGGACCGCTGCAGCTCCTCGCCGATCCGCCGGAAGACCCAGTTGTCGCCGACCTCGGCGGCGCTCTCCATGGCCTGCCGGGAACCGGCGCCGCTGAGTCGTTCGAGGGCGACGAGGTCGGTGTAGACGCCGAGGGCCCTGGAGAAGTCGGCGCGGGCCTTCTTGGCGTCCGACCGGACGTTCATGTCGGGCGCCAGGAACAGGAACGCCGCCAGCACGAGCGAGCCACCGACCGGGACCACGAAGGGGATGGGCAGCCCGACCACGACCAGGTAGTAGGACAGGATCGGCGGGACCACCAGACCGGCCAGGGCGTAGAACACCTTGGTGCCGTAGTGCCGGTGGACGGGCACGCGCAGCAGCGCGAGCTCCTTCGTGGGCGTCCTGCCCCACACGGAGAGCGGGAGCCGGCGCATGGCCCAGACGCCGAGCTTCTCGACGGCGCCCGGCGCGGCGACGTCCGCCCGGACCGCCGAACGTTCCTTGGCTGCCTCGGGGGAGTACCGCCGCACCACGTCGACGACGTCCGGGTCGGCGGGCAGCAGGCGCCAGACCAGCAGCGCGATACCGAGGCCGAACACGGCGCCGCCGAACAGCGCGATCTGCAGACCGGTGGTCATCACGAGCGTGCCCCGTCCCGTGCGCGCTCGCCCATGAACCGCGGCAGGGGCGCACCCTTCGACATGTTCCGCATCAGTACGAGAAGCCCCACGTAGGCGCCGAGGAAGAGGGTGATCAGCAGCTGGCCGAGGGGCGTGCTGTAGGGCTGGATGTAGTCGCCCGTCAGGGCCAGCACGCCCAGGACCCCGGCGGTGATGATCGTGACCCAGCGGGCCGTGGACCGGGGCCCGGCGCGCTCGGCCTCGATCTCGCGGCGGGCCCGGACGTCGTCCGCCACGGACTGCGCGGTGGACTCGAGGACGGAGGCGAGACCGGCGCCGCGGCGTCGGGCACCGAGGATCAGGCTGGCCGAGACGACGTCGCCGGTCGCGTCGTCGAGGTCGTCCGCGAAGGCGCGGAGCGCCGCCTCCGTGCCCCACCGGGCGCGCAGGCGCGCGACCAGGGTGGTCACCTCGGGGCGGATCGCGTCGGGTACGGAACGGAGCGTCATCCGGAGGGCCTCCTCCAGGCCGACGCCGACGGTGAGCACGCCGGCGAGGCTGCGCACCCATTCCTCCAGGGCCTCGAGCTTGCGGACCGTGGCCCCGCCGTCGCCGGACGCGAGGAGGACCGGCAGGCCGATGCCCGCGATCGGGCCGATCACCAGGGCGACCAGCCAGCCGGTGATCAGCCAGACGACGATGCCACCGGCGAGACCGACCAGGGCCAGCACCTGGGTGCGCCGGTCGAGGCGCAGGAGCCGGGCGACGGTACGGCTCCGCCGGCGCCGGGGTGCGGCCTCGTCGACCGGGGAACCGCGGAGCCCGACCAGCAGGGCGATCAGGCCGGCCACGACCAGCGCGCCGCCCAGGGCGGGGAAGAGGACGGTCATCGAGTGCCCTCCTCGTGGCCGTTCTCGGCGAGGTAGGACGTGAGGTCGAACCCGAAGCGCTCGAGCTCGCGCAGCTCGTCCGGCAGGGTGCCGGGCGCCGCGGGCCCGCCCCGGCGGTTGGTCCGGTACACGTGCGTGGTGGCGTAGCCCTTGACGGCCTCGCCGGGTGCGACGTGCACGATCTCGGAGACCCATCGCGACCGGCGCCACATGGTCTGCGCGGCGTCCTCCGGCCGGGTCTCGAGGTCGATCTGGACGATCAGGTCGACGGTCTCGGCGAGCTTGGACGTCGCCAGCTCCCGGGTCACGTGCGAGCCCGCCTCCATGGCACAGGTGACGAGCTTGCGGATCGCGGCCTCGCCGTCGGCGGCGTGCGTGGTGGAGATGGATCCGGCGCCCGACTCCATGGCCTTGATCATCGCCCAGACCTCCTTGCCGCGGACCTCGCCGACGATCTGGCGGGACAGGTTGAACCGGAACGAGTCGTACAGCGCCTCGTCCAGGCCGAACTCGCCGGCCTGGCGCCCGTCCGGCCCGATCTCGCCGGACCCGGGACGCGCCTCCCAGGCATGCACGATGTCGTGCACGTCGGTGAGCTCGTGCAGGTGGAGCTCGAACTCCGTCTCGAAGGTGCCGATCGCCTCGTACCGCGGGATCTCGGCGCAGAGCGCCCGGACCATCGTGGTCTTGCCCGCGCCCTGCGGGCCCGCCACGACGATCGACTTGCGGGCGCGGATCGCGGCCCGCAGGAACGACGCCTGGTTGGCGCTGAGCATGTCGCGGGCGACCAGGTCGTCGAGCGTCACCTTGCGCAGGCGGTGCCGCCGGATGACGACGGACGGCCGGGCCGTGACCCAGGCCGCCGCCGCGAGGCGGGAGCCGCCGTCGAGCCGCATGTGCAGGCGCGGGCTGGACGTCGAGAAGCTCCGGGCGCTGGACTCGGACCGGGTCGCGATGAACGCGAGCTCGTCGAGCAGCTCCTTGTCGGAGTCGGCGACCGGGTCCCGCCGGACGAGCTCGCCGTCGATCTTCTCGACCCACACGTTGTCGGAGCCACTGATGATGATGTTCTCGACCGAGTCGTCGTCGACCAGGGCCTGCAGCCGGCCGAGGCCGAACAGCGCGTCGAAGACGGCCTTGGCCAGCACGTCCTGCTCGCTGGTGCTCCACACCTGCTCGCCGTCGTGCAGCCGGTCGGCCACGGTGTCGTCGAGCAGGGACTGGATGATCTGCTTGCCGAGCTCGCGCTCCGCCTGGAGGTCCTTGCCCCGGTCCTCGCCGAGCCGCTCGACCAGCCGCTCGGAGGCCTGGGCGCGGAACAGCGCCACCTGGTGCCAGTCGATCGTGACCGCCGGGGCCTCCGGGGCCACGGGCCGGGCGGGCGCGGGGCGCACGCGGGTGACGTCGGGATCCGGCGCCTCGATCGTGGTGGTCGCCACCTTGCCGGGCCACGGGCTCATCACGCCGGCCGGCGGCTGCGCGAGCACCGGAGGTGCCGGGCTCGTGGCGCGCGGGGGCGCGTCCGGCGCGGTCCGGTCCGCGGGGGCCGCCGGCCGGGATTCGATCCGCCCGGCCAGGGCCCGGGTCCCGTTCCGGTGGGGCCGCAGCTGCCCGACGGGCGACTCCCGGACGGGCTCCTGCGCGTCCGGCCGCTGGCCCGACCCGCCGAAGATGGGCAGCGCCGTCGGGTCGGTCGGCTGATCCGTCACCGCAGGCTCCCCTCGACCTCGACGCCCAGCACCGCTCGCGCACGCGTCACACCCGCCCGGGTGCTCTGCACGGCGGCCCGCAGCGACTTGGTGAACGGCGACGTCTCGAACTTGCGCGGCGGCTTGGCGCCGTACGTGTACACCTCGGCCGACGCCGCGTCCCAGGCCACGCTCGCCACGACCGGGCGGCCCAGCACCTTGGCCACCTCGCGGTTGTCGTAGGGCTTGCCCGGCCCGACGACGAGCACGCCGAGGCAGTCCAGCGCGCCCGCACGCGTGAACGACTCGCGCAGCGTCGTGGCCCACGAGCTGGCCGCGACCAGCGCCGGGAGGTTCGAGCGGGTCACCAGCAGCCCCAGGTCCGCCTGGGTGAGGAGCTTCATGGCGAAGCCCTCCAGGCCCAGCCGGCCGGCGTCGACGATCACGTCCTGGCCCGTGCGCTCCAGCGCCTTGAAGGCTGCGCCGAGCGGCTCCCAGAGGCTGTCCAGGGCGCGCGCCTGGAAGTGGTTCAGGGGACCGGCGAGCAGCTGCACGGTGGAGTCGGGCACCGGCATCAGCATCCGGGGCAGGTCCTCGACCAGGGTGCCCTGCCGATGCGAGACCGCCAGGTCGACGATGGTGTGGTCGGTCGGGAGCTGGGCGCCGCCGAAGTAGCCGGCCGGGATCGCGCGGGCCCCGGTGGGGTCGGCGTCGACCAGGACGACGGGCCGCGGCCACGTCATGGCCAGGCCGAGCGCCGTCGTGGTCGCGCCGGGCGAGCCGTTCGCCGACGTGAGGACGATCAGTGCCACGTCACTGCTCCTGACTGTCCAGCACGACCGCGACCTGACCGGCCGCGGCGAGCGTGGCGACCGCCGGGGCGACGTCCTGCGCCACCTGCACGTTGACCAGGGCGTTGCCGGTGATGTCGTCCACGGCCACCTTGACGACCGTCGCGGCGTAGGCCGGGGTCGCGGCGGCCGCGGGAGCGTTGCCCGCCCCGGCGGCCGGGGCCGCGGCGGTCGACCCCGTGGTCGGCACCACGCGCACCTGGGCACCGGCCGTGAGCTGACCGGTCGGGAGCATCGCACCGGACAGGCTCAGGCCGACCACCGACTGCTCCTTGGGCGGCACCACAGCGTCCGTGACCTGATCCGGTGTGATCACGCTCTGCGCGGCGATGTCCAGGGCCGCGCGCTGACCGACGACGCTCTCGAGGTTCGCGGCCGGGATCGTCTTGACCGCCGGGTCCACCCCGATACGTACGGTCACGAGGTCGCCCTCCTCGATAACCTCGCCGCGGTGCACCGTGTCCCGGACCGCCAGCACGTCCTGCGCGTTCGACGTCGACTGCCACGCCCAGCCGCTGACCAGGCCGCCCACGCAGACCAGGGCGACCGACAGGGCGATCATGGCCGGGCGGCGCCGCATCTTGGGCGGCGGGGCGAGCTGGTCGGTGCCATCAGGCCCGCTACCCGCTCGGGCTGGGCGCTCGGCGCGAGCCGCGTCAGGGGCAGGGGTGGTCGTTGTCATGCGGGATGGCCTCTCCTGGGTGTGCACGGCCCCGGACGGGTGAAAATAGGCACCGTCCGCACCCGCATCGTAGTCGTGGCTTGTCAGGATTCAGAGGAAAGTTCAGTAGGGAACTCGCTTATTACGTCAATCGCCCCCACCAGAGCCCATTGGAGCTCTGCCGCGACGGACCCGGCCGGACGCTCGGGGGTGGGCCAGGCCTCGACGACGATCTGCAGGTTCGCGCCCTCGTCGTACAGGGCGGGGGGGGAGGGACAGGCCTGGTCTGTGTCTGCGGCAGGCTCCGCCGGGTCATCCGCCGTTCCATCACAGCTGTGCCGGCGGCAGTCCCGCCGCCACCCTGGTGCGCTTGCTCCTGGACCGTGGCCCATTGCTCCGCATAAAACGGGAGAGCCCTCCCCGCCGCCATGTTGCCCCCTGTCCACCGGAGTCGGGCGCCCTTGGATACGCCCGAGATTCCAGGGGTAACGGTACGTGGTTACGACGAAAATCTACACTTCGGGGTTTTAGTGGTAATTCGGGGCCGTAGTCCTTAGTCTCCGCGCAGTGCGTGGCAGAAAGTGCGGCCGACGGCTCGTACCCGATCACGACGCCCTCCATGCCGCAGCCGAGGCCGAGCGCGTGATCGTGAGCGGCACGAACCAAACGGCGCGCTACACCGGCCGTACGAAGTCATGTGGACGGACCGGTCGCGCAGCCTGTGGTGCTGCGGTGGCCGGCCGCAGGCCGCCGTCACCTGATACTCGCCCCGCTCGGGGCTCTCAATCAGTGCTGGGCGGGTGAACGTCATAGCGGTCGCGCATGTCACCCACGCTGGGCGAGCCATTGAACTCAAGCCCAAGATCGTCGAAGCTCGCCCCTCCTCCCCGGGCAACGAACTCCGTGCCAGGGCTCCACGCGCCGTCCAGTCCGTCATTCGTTGCGAACGCCTTGTAGATCTCTTCGATCACGGGAGTGGCCTCCTCTTGCGTGTCGACTCCAAGGACAATCTTTCCGTCTTGGCTCGGGTTGCCGAACGAACCACCACACTCGTACTCGGCGGAGTCCACTCGATCCACGGTGAGAGCAGCACGCTCGAACGCCGCCGCGCACTCCTCATCCAGATCGCTGCCTCCGCAACCCGCGAGGAGAGATGCCGCCGCCACGCTGGCTGCGACCGCGGCCATACTGCGGCTGATGCGTTCCACGTCAGTTCCTTCTCATGATCGGAACATCGGCCACACTGACCTCGCCGTCCGACATAGATGCCGAACGTTTTTCATAGTCGCTGCTGTACATGCAGACCTCGTCCTGCACACGATGCCCGGGGCAGCAAGGTTCGTTCAGCCTGACCCGCTCGGGCGAATTCCCCAATGCTCGCGAATTTCGCCGATCGTGGGATTTCCGTTGCTCCATTCGTATACTGGCTCGCTGAAACTTTCCGCGCCGCCTTCCGGCTCGAACTGAAGTAGCGGTCTCCACGAGTCGTCCAGTGCGCCCTCTGCCGCAAATCCTCGATAGACATCTTCGATGACGCGCCCCGCCTGATCAGGTCCGTCAACAGACAGGACGATCTTGCCGCTCTGACTTGGGTCCCCGAGAGGGCTCTCGCACTCGATCTCAGCGGACACTACGTCGCCGACAGCTAGCGCTGCGCTCTCGTATGCAGCCACGCATTCCCTGTCAGCACGGCTCGGACCACATCCAGACAGGGACGCGGCCGCCACGATGCTCACTGTGGCAATGGCTACTCTCCGGCTGATATTGAGCGCCAGACCCACGTCGGCCCGAGCCACGCCGTCCACCACCACACCCACACTCCCGTCCAGACAGTTCCTCTATGAATTGGCCGCCTGCGAGTTGCGTCGGCCAATGGCCGTGGCCACGGCTGTCACTGGGTGATCGACTGCGCCTCGCCGACCACGATGTTCGCCGTGGCGGTCCGGTCCAGCGGGATCGTTCCCGTCTGGCCAACGCCTTCCCACTCCACCGTCCAGTACGACGTGGCCGACACCGCGTACTCACCCTGCTTCGCATACCGGTGCCCGCAGTCCGGGGAGTCGGCGACGCCATATCGGTCCTCATACGGGGTGCCAGCGGTGACGCACTCGATGCTCGTCCCGTCGCCCATCTCCCACACGATCCGGTCCACGTTCGCCGTAGCGGTGACGGTATAGCCACCCGCCGAGGCCGACTCCGTGATCGGGCCGAACGTGTTGGCCGCCGGAGCGTCCACCCACATCCACACCGGCATACCCACCACACCGACCCTGCCAGGACCCTCCTCGGGAACGATCCCTACGGCGATCGGCTCCAGCTGCATCCGCTCGACGGCACGCTGCGCCAGCACCGCCGGGTCTACCTCTACGTCAGGAGCGCGCGGCGCCCAGTACAGCGAGCGGCCGGGGCAGTCCGCCACCGGGATCGTGTCCTGGCCAGGCTGCGGTACGCAGATGTAGGGCATGCACACCACGATCACGCCCTCGTCGTGTCCAGCCCAGACCGCGTCGTCCTTCGCCGGCTGCGGGTCGGCCACCTCGACGTAGCACTGCACGTCCCACCTTCCGAACTGCGACTCGCAATCGATCTCGCGGCCGCCGTAGCGGCACGTACGCTCACCGTGTGTGCCCCCACCGGGATCATCGACCGGAGTGGTGCCGCCCTCTCCACCAGGCGTGCCAACTCCGATGATGACCTCCCCATCCCGACCCGCATCCACACCACCCTCTGGTGGTTCTACTGAAGCCGGGACAGTTGCGAACTCGACACCAGAACTCGTACCGGCAAACCCTACGAGCATGAGCGTTACGAGCGCGAGAATCGCACTGGTGCGGCGCACGTCAACAGTCCTTTCCCGTTGGGGCGGTCTCGACAACCGACCATAAGCCACTACTTTGCCCTTGCATTACTGCGCCCATCTCGACCCTGCGCGAGTCACCCTTCTGCAGGGCGGACGTTCCATCGGGACGAACAACATCCTTATCGCTGTTGTCTACACAAACGCGAAAATGTACGCGCTGTCCCTGGACTGATTCGTCAAGCGGGTCCCCGTCGTAGCCAGTCGCTTCGACCGACACGACGCTCGCTTGGCCTGTTTGCTTCAGCTTCAGCTCAGTAACCTGCTGCCAGTACGACTGCTGCGACGCCTGAATATCGGCATTTCCGAGATAGCCGTTGTTCATCAGTTCCCAGAACGGGTCCTTGCCCTTCTTCGCATACCGGTCGCTGATCTGGCGAAACTCGATGTATCGCTGCTTCGCGTCGGCGATGTTCCTTGTCTTGGCCTCCTCTGCCGGGTCAGCCTTTGAGGGCGAAACCGTCGGAGTCGCCGATGCGGATGTCGACTCCGACGCGGCAGGGACCGGTTCTTCGGCCTTGCAGGCCGATAATCCGAGCGTCAATGCCAGCACAAGAGCGCCACCCAACGCGGCGGGACGGGCTCTATGGAACATATAAGATTCTCCTCAGGAGCAGATCTGGGCTTACGTCGGCGCTATGGTTCAGTCCACATCCGGCGGGCGGATGCCGTAGCGGTCCCGCAGAGTGAAGATCAGCGGATCATCCTCGATGCCTAACGCGGAATCGTCGATGATTTCCTCATGATTAGCCGTGTCGGCATTCTTGAGAAAGAAATCGGCATCGGCCGTCCAGGCGTCGTCAAGTTCGCCTGATGAAGCGAACCCTCGATACACCTTCTCGATGACAGGAAGCGCCTGATCCTCGGAGTCCACAGAAAGGGTGATAACTCCACCTTGGCTGCCATGTTCGAAGCCCGACGTACACGAAAAGTTCGCTGTAGCGACCTCGTCCACTGCGAGGGCCGCCGTCTCGAAGGCTCTTGCACAGGCGTCATCGTCGTTCGTGCAGCCTGACAGAACGGTCGCGCCGACCAGGGCGGCCAGAAGCGCGGCACCAAAACGGGATCTCATCTCAACCCTTTCTTCCCACGGGGATGTCCCACGCGGTGACATGTGCTTCACCCTGGTCGAGGAGGCCCCGCTCCTCCCAATTGTCCTGAACGGATTTCACCGCAGACCCGTCGACCGTGGAGGCCTTCGCGATCGACTCGATGTACATGACCGTCGCATGGTTCTTCTCGACCTCCGAGGACCGGCCCGGGCTGTCCAGGATGATGGTCGTTCGATTGTCCTGGTCCTGCGCGTGGCTAGGGACGCCCGGAACGGTCACGTCCTTGAATACCTCCTTGGCGCTGTTCGCCCTATCCTCGATGCCTTCCTCGATGGAGTTCGGTAGCCATTGCCTTTCCGGGATGTCGAAGGCAGGTGCGGTGCCCAAGGGTGCAATGCGGGAGTCGGAGAAGTCGAACTTCGGGACCACGTCGTCCTTGTGCTGGACATCGACCACGCGGACCCCGGCGGCGAAGTGGTCGCTGTCGACCGCGGCACCGAACACCACGGCGTCGGTGATGTTGTGCTCGTTCACGAATGCAGGGTCGGACAGGACGTCTGCCAGCGCCATACCACCGAGCGAGTGGCCAATCGGGACTACCCGAGTGCCCGCAGGCAGCTTCGCCTGTGCCGTGTCGATGGCGGCGACGATTGCGTCGGCGTAGGCCGACCGGCCACCCCCAGCTGTGACCGCGTCTGCGGTCACATCCCTCGGGTTGCCGTTGGTGTCCCAGGGGAGCCACTCCTCCGTGCCGGGTATGGTCACGAATGCCACTGGGGCCCCACCTCCCACCGGCTCCCTCAGGGTGACCCGAATCGTAGGCTCGCCTGTCGATTTCTTGGCGGTGTAGGCGTCGTCCATGGTCCGAAAGACTGACGTCAGGTCTTTCGGGTCCCTGACGTCCGCGACGTGCTTGCCTTCCTTGTTGAGGTACCCACCTTCTGGCACCAGCCTCGGCCGACCGGCGTAGCCGGTGCCGTCGTCCAGGAGATTCGCCGGTACCTGACCCAGTGTGACGGTGGTGTGCAGGGCACCCAGGTGCGTGACCACCATCCCGAGCCCGGAGGTGAGGACTTCGCCTGTGCGGGGGAACCCGCCGTCGTCCGCACTTGCGCCAACTGAGTACAGATGCGCCGTCGACAGGAACGCGTTGGTCCAGTCGTCCTTTATCTCGGCCTGTCCCTCGTCGATCTGCTCGCCCATCCAACGCACCGTGTCGGCGCCGCTTTGCCACAGCGAATCAACCTGGCCCACAGACCAGCCCGTGACACCATCGACCGTCTCACCGAGCCCCAGGACGATTCCCTCGGCGACGGAGACTTCCCAGCCGATCAGCGACCGGCCTGCCTCCGTCCACGCCTCGTTCCAGCCCGTCACGACCCGGCCGATCCCAGAGAGCCCAGCCAGCCCTGGGACACGGGAGGCGAACCCGGCCCAGTTGGCCCCGTTCCACACCGCCATCCCGACCTGCGCAACCGCGTTCCCAGCGCATGTCTCCGGCTGGTCCACCTCACCCCACGGCAGGCTGCGCGCCACGGTGCCGCCCGGATCCGCCAGGAACGCACCGAATCCGCGCGGGGCAGGGAGCCCACCGATCGCACCGATCTCCGCCGCGCACGCCCGCTCGGCCTCGGCCAGCTCCTGGGTCACCGCCGCCACCTGCGCGGCCAGGAACCCGTTCTGCGCCGCCAGCACCGGATCCAGGCCGAGCCCGGGATCCAGGCCCAGCCCCGCGTCCGGGCCGAACCCGCGACCAGGCCCCAGACCCGAGCCGACGCCGACCGGTGCGGCCGCCACCCGCGCCTGCAGCTCGCCCGCCTCGACCCGCAACCGGTCGCACCGCGCGAGGATGTCCCGCAGCGCACCCGCGTACCGCGCCAGGGCGGCCGCTGCGCGCTCCAGATCATCGGCCAGCGCGTCGGTGTCGGCGCGTACCGGATCCATCACCCGCAGCAGCCGGTCTGTCTCCGGAGCCTCGTACGACCCGCCCAGCCCGGCCCACGCACCAGCGACACCCGCCCCGCCGTCGCGCACCAGACCGGCGTCGGCCCGCAGATCCCGAACCGCACCCTCCACCACGTCCGGGTCCAGCCCCACACCGGGGACCGACTCAGGAGAAACCAGCCTCACGCCTCACCCCTTCGGCCCGCCGACGAACCAATCCGGCACCCGCGACGCATGCCCCTGCTGCGTGCGCGCCATCTCCTCGTCGCTCCGCACGTAGACGGCGACTGCCTGGGCGGCCCCGGCCATGCCGTCCTCGATCCGCGTCCCGATCGACGTGATCATCGCCGACCTCCGGCTGAAGAACTCCCCGATCGCCTCCGCGACGACCGGGCTCCCGCCGGCACCGGCCACGGCCGCCGTCGCGTGCTCCTCGAGCCCGTTCAGGGCAGCGGCCAGCGACTGCGCGCGGTCGGAGACCCTGCGCAGCGTAGCGTCCACACCCTCCGGTGAGACCCGATAACCGGTCACCCGGTCAGCCGATCGAGTCGACGGCGGCCCGGGCGCGAGCCATCGCGTCCTGTGCCGTGGCGTCGTTCTGCTCCAGCGACGTGCGCAGCGTGCGGATGATGCCCCGGACCTCGCCGGCGACGGTGTTCCACCGCACCTCCTTGGCCCGGTAGTCCTCGGACACGCCCGACGCCTCGTAGTCCGTCATCGCGGCCTTGACGTCCGCGTCGCGCTGCTCGATCAGTGCCTCCAGGCGGGTCGCGACCCGCTCGAAGTTCTCCTGCGCCTCCGTCGACGCACCCAGGTCGTAGTCCCGACGATCCATCGCGTTTGCCATCAGACCAGCCCCCTCACGAATTGTCTTCGGTCACTTGCCCGCGCCGAAGCGCGCGGCGTCGAAGGACGCCGAGCCCTGTGCGGCCCGCGTCTCGTCGGCCATCGCCGAGTCACCCTCGGTGAACGACTTGTCCATGCCGGAGATACCCGCCAGCACGCCGCCCAGGGCCTGGTTCAGCTCGTTCGAGATCTCGTCAGTGCGGCCCTTGAAGGCGTCGAACGCGGCGCGGCCCGCACCGTTGAACCTGCCCTCGAGCGGCTCGGCCGCCGCGGCCAGCTCCCGCACGAGCGCCCCCAGGTCCTCCGAGGACGCGCTGGTCTTCTTGGTCAGGGTCGACAGCACTTCTGACCCCATGGCGAACTTCATGGCCATTCCCCCTTATGTCGAAGACCCCTGCCCTACCCGCGATCGGGCGGGCGAAATCACCCATCAAAGTACAAGACCCCCGGGCGAGCGTCCACGAATCATGCCGTCGCACGGACCCTCCCGACCCGAGATTTCAGCCGGTCGATGCACTTTTCCTTCAGAGATGTACGGGAACGTGCCAGAATCGTCCAGCCCGGGGAGGTTTCCGGCGCGCGATCTGTCTTGGGGGGCAACACAGTGAGAGCAGGCTCTGCCGCGACCGGATCTTGCGGCGCCTGCGGGGTGCCGCTCGCTCCGGAGGACACCCGGTGCGGGAGCTGCGAGGCGACGGTGACCGGCGCACGACCCGCGACGGCATCGCTTTCGGCGGGCCTGGTCGCGGCGTCCGGCGGCGAACGCGCGCGGGCCGTCGCCGTCGACGTCGGCCTGGTCGTCCTGGCGGCCGTCCCGGCGGTCCTCGGGTCCGCGGGCGTCTGGCCGCCCACCGTGGGGGTCCCGCTCGGGCTCGTCCTGACCGCGGGCGTCGTCGTGCTCCTGATCCGCGAGCTCCGGACGACGGGCGGCACTCCGGGCGCCCTCGCGACCCGGACCCGCTACGTGGACGCCCTGCTCGGCACCCCGCCCGGCCGGAGCGGCGGGCCCCGCATCGCCCTGGTCCGGCTGGACGAGCGCCGCGCGGCACCGGCACCGCGCCCCACCCCGACACGACCAGCATCAGCACCAGCACCAGCACCAGCACCGACGCTCACAGCCAGACTGATCGACGGCGCCGAGCGGATCGAGGTGCTCGGCAGTGCGCTGCTCGGCCGCCGTCCGGCTCCCAGGCCCGGTGAGGCGGTCGGCGACGTCGTGCAGATCGCGGACCCCACGCGGTCCGTCTCCTCCACGCACGCCCTGCTGACCTGGGACGGCGCCACGCTGTGGCTGACGGACCGCGGGTCCACCAACGGCTCCTGGGTGGTCGGTACCGACGGCGAGCGCCAGCGGGCCGAGCCGGGCGTGCCCCTGGCCGTTCCGGCCGGCGGCACCGTGCAGCTGGGCAACCGGGCCCTCCGGGTGGAGGTGTCGTGACCGGCGACCGGCCCACGCTCCTGGACGGCACCGAGCACGGCGACGCCGTCTTCAGCGAGACCGGTGACCGTGTCGTCGCGCTGACGGCGGACCGCGCTCGCCTGCTCCGGGACGCCGCGGAGCGTTCGCGGCGCCTCGTGCTGGTGACGGGCGAGGGCGCGGCGCTGACCCTGCCGCTGCGGGACGCCCTGCTGGCCACGGGCGGCGTCTGGGTGGTGCGCGAGGGTGCCCGGGGAGGCCGGGACGCGGTGACCGGACGGCGGCTCGCGTCGGTCCTGGACGCCACGGACCCATCGGGTCCGCCCGGTCCGGAGACGACGTCGCCCGCCTTCCTCGGCGCGGCACCCGACGGCGCGGCACCCGATCGTCCGGCACCCGACGTCGCGGACGCCGAGCCGCCCGGGGAGATCGGCCGCCGCCAGGCGGCGCCGTCGGCCTGCCTGGTCACGCTCTCCCTGTCCGTGCGGCACTCCGCGCGCCCCACCACGGTGCTCGGCCGCGCGGCGGAGCTCGCCGTCGAGACGCTGACCGGGGCCCCGCCCGTCGCGTGGGGCCCGCACGAGCCCGCTTCCCGCCCGTGGGACCGCGGCGCGCTGACCGCCGTGGCCCGGGACCGTGCTCCCGACCTGACCCTGCTCGTCGTGGCGGGTGACGGCGTCGTCGGCACGGTCCACGTGCGCCGCACCTCGGACGGGCTCGAGGAGTCCACCACGCTGGAGCTCGCGGCGGGCCCGCCGGGCTCCGCCGCCGCACACGCCGTGCTCGACCGGGTACCCGGTCTGTTCGACGCTCTCGCCGAGGAGGCGATCCCGCTGTTCTTCCTGGCCACCACCCGCACCGGACGGGCCGACCTGCTGGTCCCGCCGCGGGCCCAGGCCGCACCCGAACCGCTCACCATGCTGCTCGGCCCGCCGGGGGTGCGTCAGCTGGACGTCGACCTCGGCGAGGCCGCGCGCCGCTTCGACGCCGTGCGCGTGGGCCGACGGCGGCTGCCGGCGCTGCGCTTCCCGCTCGGCACGCCCGACGGCGCCGGCTGGGGCACGACGTCCCGGATCGCCCGTTGGCTGGGGGTGGCGTCCGATGGCGCGTGACCCCGACAGCCAGCTCCTCGAGTCGGTCGAGACCCGCCGCGCGCGGCTCGCCTCCGCGTTCCTGCACGGGGAGCTCTCCGGGCGCCGGACCGTCTCGGACAACGTCAAACGCCTCGTCGGCAGCATCGTGATCGCAGCCGTGGTGTGCGCGGGCTGCGCCGGGTACTCGTTCGTACAGAACCTCGGAGGACTGGGACAGTGAGCCGCTTCACCCGTGTCACGGTGGTGGGATCGGCCCGCCGGGGCGAGATCGTGCTGCCGTCCGACGAGGAGCTCGCCGTGCTCCTGCCGCAGATCCTGGACCTGGTGGCCGAACCGCCCGGCCAGGGCACCGTCACCCTGGTCCGGAACACGGGCGACCAGCTCGACGTCGGGCACGATCTGCAGACCCTCGGGCTGCCGGACGGCGAGATCCTGCGCGTGGTGCACACGCAGGACGCGCCCCCGCCCGCCGAGGTCGCGGACGTCACCGAGGCCGCGACGGACGTGCTGGCCGACCTGCCGGGCCGCTGGGACGAGCAGGCGCGGCGGGCCACGGGCGCGGCCGGTGTCGGCCTGATCGCGGGCGCCGCGGGCATCGTCCCCGCGTACGACGCCGGGCCGGACAGCGGCACCGCCGTGGTGCTCGGCATCGTCCTGGTGGCGCTCCTGGGCCTGGCCGCGTCCGCGCCGCGGGCGCGGAGCCGGCGCGAACGTGGCGCCTGGCTCCGGTTGGCCGCCGCCTCCGCCGCCACGGGCCTCGGCCCCGCACTGGGGCTCGCCGTCGCCGCCCTGCCCGCCGTCGCCGACCTGGTCGGCCCGGTCCCCGGGCGGGCGGCGCTGGAGCTCGCCGGGATCGTCGCGTTCGCCGTCGCGTGCTGCGCCCTCTGGGCCTCGGGTGTCTCCCGGCGCAGCCGGGGGATGCTGACCGGTGCGGGAGCCGGGGTCGGGCTGGTGCTGCTCGCGGCGGTACCGGTCGGCTTCGACCTGGGCGCGGACCGGGCCGCGGCCGTCGTCGCGACCGCTGCGACGATCCTGCTCGGCGTGCTGCCCGCCGTCGCGCTGAGCACGTCGGGCGTGCACCGCCTCGACGACGCCACGCTGGAGGGCGAGCGGCCCGACCGGCAGCTCGTGGTGCCCACCCTCGAGGAGGCCTACCGCGCGCTGACCTGGGCCACGGTGACGACCGGGACCGCGCTCGCGTTCGCGGCCGCGGTCCTGCTGTCCACCCCGTCCGCGTGGGCTCGGGTGCTCGGCGTCGCGGTGCTGCTCGTCGCCGCCCTGCGCGTGCGGCCCCTGCCGCTGACCGCACAGGTCGTGCCGCTCTGGGGCGCGGTGGGGATCGCGACGGTGGTCGGCGCGCTCGCGGCCCTGGGCGACCGGCCCGGGCTCACCGCCGTCGTGCTCGGCGCCCTGGCGCTCGTCGTCACCTTCATGGTCTCCCGCACCCCGAACGCGCAGCAGCGCGCCCGCTGGCGCCGGGCCGGCGACGTCCTGGAGCTGCTCGCGA
Source organism: Promicromonospora sp. NPDC057488 (assembly GCF_042802395.1). Lineage (NCBI taxonomy): Bacteria > Bacillati > Actinomycetota > Actinomycetes > Micrococcales > Promicromonosporaceae > Promicromonospora > Promicromonospora sp. NPDC057488. The sequence continues at coordinate 8,953 of NZ_JBHVEG010000066.1, read as the reverse complement.
TGCTGGTCGTGGTCCCCGCCGTGCTCGGCGTGTTCGGCGTCTACGAGCTGCTGCTCGGGGTGTTCTGATGCGGGGTTCCACGACCGACGCGCTGCGCACGGCGCTGCGGGGTGCGGGGCGCACCACGCAGGACGCCACCGGCTGGGACGCGGCCGTCCGCGCACCCGTCGGCACCAGCCGCCGCATCACGTTCCTGGCCGCGGACGGCGGCACCGGCACGACCACGCTCGCCACGGCCGTGGCCCTGCTGCTCGCCCGGCGCCGCACCGGACCGGTGCTGGCGCTCGACGCCGCCGGCGGGCCGTCGGCGCTGCGGGTCCGGCTGGGGACCGAGACCGCCCCCTCGCTCGACGACGTCGCCTACGGCGCGCCGGTCCGGTCCCTCGGCGAGGCCCGGGCGGCGACCCAGGAGGCGCGGTCCGGCCTGCACCTCGCGGGCGCGTCCGGCTGGCCGCCCCAGCACGCGCTCTGGGCCGACGCCGCCGCGGCGGTCGGCCGGTTCTTCGAGGTGGTCGTGTCCGACGCCGGCCGGCGGGCCCCCGAGGAAGCGGCCGCGCTCGCCGCCGAGTCGCACGTGACCGCCGTGGTCGCCCGCACGGACGCCGGGTCGTTCGCCGCCGGACGCGCCCTGGCCGGCGCGGTCCGGGACGCGCTGCCGGACGCGCGGGTGGCGCTCGTGCTGGTCGGGGTCGCACCCGGCGAGCCGCCGTTCGCGCACAGCACCCGGCCCGATGCCCTGACCGTGCCGCACGACCCCGTGGCCGCCCGCTCGCTGGGTACGCCGCTCCCGGAGCTGGCCGCACCGGCCCGCGCCGCCGTCGCGCAGGCGGCCGCGCAGCTCCTCACCGAAGCGAGGACCGCATGACGCAACGGATCGTGCACCGCCCGGCCCGCACGGTGAGCCCGCTCGTCGTGCCGCCGTCCCGGAGCCTGGCCGCGCCGCCCGCCGTCGGCAGCGGCAACGTCGCCGGGCTGCCGCTGCAGGCGCTGCTGCCGCTGGTGGGCGCGCTGTCGTCGATGACGATGATGCTGGTGCTGCGGAACAACCCGGTGATGGTGCTGGTCGCCCTCGTCGTGCTCGTCGTGGCCCTGGTCAGCGGCCTGGGCATGGCGCTCAGCCAGCGGGGCAACGCGATCCGCGCCCGGCACGACCAGCGCGAGCGCTACCTCGACCACCTGGAGACGCTGCGCACCGAGCTGCGGGCGACCGAGCGGTCCGCCCGCGCCGAGGCGCACACCGTGCACCCCGCGCCGGAGGCCCTGCTCGACGTCGTCCGGGACCCGGCCCGGCTGTGGGAGCGCCGGCGCTCGGACCCGGACTTCCTGGAGGTCCGGGTCGGCATCGGGGACGTCCCGCGTGACGGAGTCACGATGCCGCCGGCCGACGGCCCCGCGGAGCCGCCGGATCCCATGCTGCTGGCCGAGGCGCGCGGCGTGGCCGAACGGCACTCCGCGCTGCGGCACGTGCCGGTGCCCGTGCCGCTCGACCGTGTGGGGGACGTCGCCGTGGTCGGGGAGCGCGCGCACGTGCTCGGCGTCGTGCACACGATGCTCGCCCAGGTCTCGGCGCTCCACGCCCCCGACGACGTGCAGGTCGCCCTGGTCGCGGCGCCCGACCGGCTGCCCGACTGGCGCGGCGTGGACCTCCTGCCGCACCTCACGGACGACGCCGCCTTCGACGGGCCGGCCGCCGTCCGGCGCGTCGCACCCGACCTGGCCGGCCTGCACCGGCTGCTGGCGGCGGACCTGCGCTCTCGCGCGACCGCCGCGGCGGAGGCGCAGCGCCGGACCGCCGACGAACGGGCCCGGGGCCGGCGCCTGCTGGTCGTCGTCGACGGCTGGGGCGGCACCGCCCAGCCGCTCGCCCTGCCGGACGGCGCGCCGGGCCTGGCCGAGCTCGGCGTCACCGTGGTCCACCTGCTCTCCGACCGCCTGCACGAGCCCTCGGACACCGCGCTGCGCATCACCGCGCGCCCGGGCAACGCGAAGGACGCCGTCGAGCTCACGGTCGAGGACCTGCGGGACCGCCGCACCACGCGGGCGGAGCCGCTGCGCGTGACCGCGGACGCTCCCGCGGCGGCGGTCCTGCGGGGGCTGGCGCACGCCCTCGCCCCGCTCCGGCTCAGCGCCTCGTCCGCCGACGGCGCCCCGGCCGCCGCTCGCGCCGCTCGCGCCGGCGAGCTGCTGGGGATCGCCGACGTGACGCGCCTGGACGTGCCCACCCTGTGGCGGCCCCGGTCGCCCGACGACTTCCTCCGGGTGCCGATCGGAACGGACGACGACGGCGCCCCGGTGCTCCTGGACCTCAAGGAGTCCGCCCAGCAGGGCATGGGACCGCACGGTCTCTGCATCGGCGCGACGGGGTCCGGCAAGAGCGAGCTGCTCCGCACGCTCGTCGCGTCCCTGGCGACGTCCCACTCCCCGCAGGACCTGGCGATGATCCTGGTCGACTACAAGGGCGGCGCCGCCTTCGCGCCGTTCGCGGGCCTGCCCCACGTGGCGGGGATCCTCGACAACCTCGCCGACGACGCCGGGCTCACCGAACGCGCGCGGGCCAGCTTCTCCGGCGAGGTGCTGCGGCGCCAGCAGGTGCTGCGCGACGCCGGCTCCCCGTCGATCACCCACTACCGCGAGCTGCGCCGCGGCCGCCCGGAGCTGCCGGAGCTGCCGCACCTGCTGCTGGTCATCGACGAGTTCGGCGAGCTGCTCACGGCGGAGCCCGAGTTCGTCGACCTCCTGCTGATGATCGGCCGGATCGGCCGGTCGATCGGCGTGCACCTGCTGCTCTCGAGCCAGCGGATCGAGGCCGGCCGCCTCCGGGGCCTGGAGACGTACCTCTCGTACCGGATCGGGCTGCGGACGTTCTCCGAGGCGGAGTCGTCGATGGTGCTCGACACCCCCGACGCCTTCCACCTGCCCGCCATGCCGGGGTTCGGCTACCTCAAGGTCGACACCAGCGTCTACCAGCGGTTCCGCGCGGGATACGTGTCGGGGCCGGCGGAGCAGGCCGGGCCCGCGCCGGAGCCGGACGACGTCCTGCGCCGTCCCCTGCTGCTCGGTCCCTACAACGACATCCGGCGGGCCAACGGGATCGAGTCGGCCGGCGCGGACCCCGGCCGGGCCGAGGTGGTCCGACCGTCGGTCGAGCGGCCCGTGGTCGACGTGATCGTGGACCAGCTGGGCAGGGCTGCCGCACCGGCACGGCCCGTATGGCTCGACCCGCTGCCCGCGCGGGTCACCCTGGGCGACGTCCTGGGCCGCACCCGGGTGCCGACGTCGGACGAGCTGGCCCGGGGCGCCGGGCGTGATCGTCGCCTCGCGGTGCCGATCGGGCTGCTAGACGAGCCGGCCCGGCAGCGGCAGGAGGTCTGGCGGCTCGACCTGACCCGCGCGGGCGGCCACGTCGTGGCGCTCGGCGCGCCGCAGTCCGGCCGCACGACGTTCCTGTGGTCGGTGGCCGCGGGCATCGCGCTCACGCACACCCCGCAGGAGGTCGCCGTCTACGGGATGGACCTCACCGGCGGCGGGCTGGCGCGCATCGACGGGTTCCCGCAAGTGGGCGGCGTCGCCACCAGGTCCCGGCGGGACCGGCTCGCCCGCCTGCTCGAGGAGCTGCTCGGCATGCTCGCGGAGCGCGAGCGGGTGTTCGCCCGGTACGGGATCGACTCGCTCGCGATGCTCCGGGTGCGGCACGCCGCTGGCGAGCTCCCGGAGCTGCCCGCCGCCGACGTCGTGCTCCTGCTCGACGGGCTGGGCCTGCTGCGCCAGGACTTCGAGGAGCTGGAGGAGGGCTTCGGCGAGCTGCTGCAACGTGGCGGCGGGTTCGGCATCCACGTGGTCGCGGCCACCGCCCGGTGGAACGACCTGCGGACCGCGCAGCAGAACCTGATCGGCACCAAGGTGGAGCTGCGGCTCAACGACCCCGCCGACTCGACGATCGCCCGCAAGCTCAACGCCACGATCCGGCCCACGCAGGCGGGCCGCGTGCTGACGGACGAGAGCCTGTTCGGGCAGGTGGCGCTCCCGCTGCTCGGCGCGGACGACGACCCCGCGCAGGCACCGGGGGCCGAGGCGGGCGACGCCGTGACGGCGCTGGCCCGGCAGTCGGCGCTGGCGTGGGCCGGCCCGTCCGCGCCACCCATCCGGATGCTGCCCGACGACCTGGCGTTCGACGACCTGCCGGACCCGCTGGACGAGCCCGACCGGCTGCCGTTCGGCCTGCGCCAGGACACCATGGGCGCGGCGCTGCTGGACCTCGACGGTCCGGACCAGCACCTGCTCGTGCTGGGCGACGCGGGCAGCGGCCGCTCCACGGTGCTGCGCACCCTCGTGACCGCCCTGGTGGAACGCCATTCCGCCGCCGAGCTCTCGCTGGCCGTGTACGACGTGCGGGGGTCCGTCGCGGACGCCTGCCCGGACGACGAGTACCTCGGCGGGACGGCCACCAGCTCCGTCCGGGCCGTGCAGCTGTCGGCGGCGGTCGCCGTCGAGCTGGAACGGCGCACCCAGGCGCTGGGTGACGCGCCGAGGGGCACGGGCGTCGACGGCCCGCGGATCGTGGTGGTGGTCGACGACGAGGACATCCTCTCCTCGGGCGGCACCGATCCGCTGCGGCCCCTGCTCCCGTACCTGCCCGCCGCGCGCGACCTGCGGCTGCACGTGCTGCTCGCCCGGCCGGTGGCCGGAGCGTCGCGCGCGCTCTACGACCCGGTGCTGCAGACCTTGCGCGACACCGGGGCCAGCGGGTTCGTGCTGTCGGGCGAACGCGCCGAGGGACAGCTGTTCCCCGGGGTGCGGGCCGAGCACCTGCCACCGGGCCGCGGCAGGTGGGTCCGGCGCGGGGAGCGGCCGGTGCTGGTCCAGGTGGGCCGGGTCACCGGGACGACGGCGGACGCGGGCCCGACGAGCGGAAGGAGCGACCGTGTCTCGTGACGTCCTGGGTGGAGCACCCGACGCGAACCAGTGGCTGGCCGCCGATCTCGGTGCGCGCACCGCGCGCGTCGTGGTCGCCGGCGTCGCCGGAGGTGTGGGGGCCACGACGCTCGCCGCCCTCGTGGCCCGCGCCGTCGCCCGCGCACGCCCGGGGCGCGTGGCGCTCGTCGACCACACCGGCGGGACCCTCGCCGAACGGGCCGGTACCGCGCCGGGGGACGCCGGATGGGCAGCGCCCACCGCCGCCCAGGTGTCGGTCGAGTGCGCCGGGCCCACCGCCCTGCTGCCGGGGGCCACGGCCGTGCGCGCCCCCGCGGTGCTGCCCGTGGTCGTGGCTCCCTGGCACCCGGAGGGCCTGCGGCTCGGGGAACGCGCGGTCGCCGGCCTGCCCGGAGCGCTCCTGGTCGCGGTCGACCACGCGCGGGCGGAGCGCCGGCCCCGGAGCTCGCCGGACCATCTGGGCCTGCCGTACGACGCGGCCCTCGGCGTCCCCGGCGCGGTCCGGGACGACCTGCTGGACGCGCCGGCGCGCGAAGCCGTGCTCGCGGTGGCCCTCGAGTCCCTCGCCCGGGCGGGCGGCCGGGCCCTGGCCCCGTGACCGGCGTACCTCAAGAAACCTCAAGAACCTCAAGGGCGATCCTGAGCAGTCCTTGAGGTTCTTCGGCCGGGCGTTGAGTTCCGGCCCGCACCCTGGGAGTAGCCGCACAGGCACTCACGGGGAGGCGCGCCATGACCGAGATACGACGACACACCGGGCCCGGCGGGACCGGGCGGGCGGCCCGCACAGGCTGCCCGGACGGCGGCGCGTCCGTTCCCCAGCGACCGGCACGCGCTCTCGCGTCGGACATCCTCGACGAGACCGTGCTCCGCGACCTCGACCAGGATCTCGGCGAGGAGACCGCCCGCCGGCTCGCCGACCAGTTCGCCGCCGGCCTCCGACGCCGCCTCGAGCTGCTCACCGTCGCCGCCCTGGACGGCAGCGTGTACGCCGTCTACGACACGGCGGCCGACCTGGCCGTGACCGGCGCCATGGTGGGGGCGGTCCCGCTGGCCCAGGCGGCCTGGGCGGTGGCGCAGGACGTGGCGCGCACGCGCACCGTCCCGGAGGTCGACACGCTGATCCGCCTCATGCGGCTGGCCCACCACACGGAGGCAGCGCTGGTCAGGCGTTCTCGAACCGGTACCCCAGCCCCCTGACCGTGTGGATGAACCGCGGGCTCGTCGGGCTGTCGCCGAGCTTGCGGCGGACGTTGGCCACGTGCACCTCGACCGTGCGGCGGTCCGCCTCGGTGACGCCGCCGCCGTAGCCGTGGTCGTCGGGCCAGAGCAGGCTGGCCAGGTCGCCCTTCGGCACCGGCCGGCCGCGCGCGTCGTGCAGGGCCGCGAGCAGCACGAACTCGGTGCGGGTCAGGTGCACGAGCTCGCCGCCCAGGCGGACCGTGCGGCGCGCGGTGTCGACCTCCAGCCGGCCGCTGTCCTCCGGAGCGGGGCCGGGCTCCTCCGCGGGCCCGGCCGCCGGCGTCAGGTGACCCGAACGGCGCAGGAGCGCGTCGATCCGCGCCCGGAGCTCGCGTGGCCGGAACGGCTTGGTGACGTACTCGTCGGCGCCCGACTCGAGGCCCATGAGCGTGTCGACCTCGTCGACCCGGGCCGTGAGCATGACGATGACGGTGTCGGAGAAGGTCCGGACCCGGCGCACGACCTCGAACCCGTCGATGTCGGGCAGGGAGATGTCGACGGTGGTCACGATGGGCCGGTGCGCCTTCACCAGCGCCACCCCCTGCGCACCGGTGGCGGCGGGGTGCACGGTGAAGCCGGCCTGCTGCAGGATGACCTCGATGACCTCACGGATGAGGTCGTCGTCCTCGACCACGACCGCTACGCCCCGTCCCCCTGACTGGTCCATCCGTCGAACGTAGCAACGACACCGCCGCTTCGCTGGTCAGCGCGCCGGGTCAGGTCGCGGCGGGCGGTTCCTCCGGCCACGTGAACCACTCCACCGGGATGCTCTCGTCGAGGCGGCGCACCTGGTCCTCCGCGAGGACGCCCGCGGCGAGCAGGCCGCGCGCCACGATCCGGGCGACCAGGCGGGCGCCCGGGGTGTTGAAGTGGGTGTTGTCCTGCCGACCCTCGTAGGTGTTCAGGAAATACACCTGAGTGCCGTCGGGCCCGAGCTCCTGCCACAGCGCCATGGTCTGCGCGGTGACGTCGACCAGCGGCACGCCCTCGGCGACGGCCAGCGCCCGCATCGCGTCCGGGTAGAACCCGTGGGTCGCGACGACGTTCCCGGCCGAGTCGAACCGCCGGCGCTCCGCCGGGGTCAGCAGCACCGGCCGCGCGCCCCGCTCCCGGGCGCCGTCGAGATAGCGGCGCAGGTGGGACGGGTAGGTGGTCCACGGGTCGGTGCTGACGTACGGGTGGGCCTTCTCGTCGTTGTGCCCGAACTGCACGAGCAGCACGTCGCCGGGGCGGATGGCGTCCAGGATCACGTCGAGGCGCCCCTCGGTGATGAAGCTCTTGGAGCTGCGCCCGTTCATCGCGTGGTTGAGGACCTCGATCCGCGGCGCCACGTACCAGGACAGTCCCATGCCCCAGCCGGTCTCGGGGAAGACCCCGGCGTACTTCTGGGCCGCCGTCGAGTCGCCGGCGATGTAGATCCGGGGCGCCTCCTGGGCCTGGGCCTTCCGCGTCGCGGCGGGAACCACGGCGGGCGGCGCTACGGGGGTGTCGGTGGGTGCCGCGCTCGCCGTGAGGGCGAGCGGTCCGGCCGCGGCGAGCGCGGCGAGCAGGAGGCGGCGAGTCATCGAGGCGGGCATGCCGGCGGGAGGACCTCTCATGCAGAATCTGGGGTATTAAGGACGAAAGGTATCCGATCCTGGGAGGTGGTGAACGCCGCCCCCGGGCTGTGGCCCGGACACTTGACTCACTACCCCATAGGGGTATCTCATGGATGCATGACCGAGGCGACGGAGATCACCGAGGCGACCGAGGCCGCCACCCCGAACGAGCACGCGGCTGGTGCGCACGACGGGCCGCACGGTTACGCGTCCGACAAGACCGGCTACCTCAAGCGGATGCGCCGCATCGAGGGGCAGGTTCGCGGCATTGCGCGGATGATCGACGAGGACGAGTACTGCATCGACGTGCTCACCCAGGTCAGCGCCGTGACGAAGGCGCTGCAAGCGGTGAGCCTAGCGCTCGTCGAGGACCACCTGGGACATTGCGTGGTGGACGCGGCCAAGGCCTCCGACGCCGAGGGCGCAGCCAAGGTCCGGGAGGCCTCGGAAGCGATCGCCCGCCTCGTCCGCATGTGACGGTCCGGCGACCCGGGCACGTCCAGCAGCATCCGCACGTCCAGCAGCCCACGAACCGAGGAGAACGCATGACCACCGTGACCAAGCTCGCCGTGACCGGGATGACCTGCGGGCACTGCGTGTCCGCCGTGACCAACGAGCTGCGCGCCGTGCCGGACGTCCAGGACGTCAGCGTCGAGCTGCACGCCGGCGAGACCTCGCAGGTCCACGTGATCTCCAAGCTGCCGCTCACCGAGGCCGCGCTGCGCGACGCCGTGGACGAGGCCGGCTACGAGGTGGCCGACGTCGAGGTGCTCGAGAACGCCGTGGCGGCCGAGTCCGCCGCCCAGGCCCCGGGCCGCCAGGCGACCCGCATGCTGCCGATCGTCCAGTCCTGATCGGACGCCCCACCCCCCTGCTAAGGAGCACCGTGCCTGCCGCTGAGGCCCTGCACCCCCTCGGCGAGGTCGAGCTCGCTGTGTCCGGCATGACGTGCGCCTCGTGCGTCGCCCGGGTCGAACGCAAGCTCAACCGGCTCGACGGCGTCGCCGCGACCGTGAACCTGCCCCTGGAGTCGGCCCACGTCGTGCTCTCGGCCGACGTCGCCGACCAGGACCTGGTCGACGCCGTCGAGTCCGCCGGGTACGAGGCGCGCGTGACGCGGCGCCGCAGCGCGAACGGGGCGGCCGGGGACGGCGCCGGGCCCGGCGCGGAGGAGTCCGCCGGGC
>NZ_JBHVEG010000065.1:0-31770 GCF_042802395.1 Promicromonospora sp. NPDC057488 | reverse complement strand
GCCTCGGTGTCAGACGTCGGAGACGGCTGTCGGGTCAGTGCCCGAACGGCTCCTGCATCTGCGGGTTGAGCGACTTCTGCTTGACGCGCTCGGCCTTGCCGTCGATCGAGTCGTCGATGTCGAACGTGTCGAAACCGATGCCGAGGTCGTTCGAGTAGGCGTAGCCGTTGTAGTAGTACGTCGACCAGGTGCCGCCGCTGCTCACGCCCTCGCCGCGGTCGAACCAGGCGAGCTCACGTGGGTTGGACGAGTCCGTGAAGTCGTACACGGAGACGCCGCCCTGGTACCAGGACTGGACCATGATGTCCTTGCCCTTGACCGGGATCAGCGAGCCGTTGTGCGCCACGCAGTTCTCGTCCGCCGTGTTGATGCGCGGGATCTTGTAGTACGACTTGAGCTCGAGCTCCTTCTTGCCGTGTTTGCCGCGCTCGATGTCGTAGATGCCGTTGGCGCCCAGCTCCGGCGCGTACTCGCCGGTGCAGGTCGCGAGACCGCCGCCGCCGAGCTCGTCGGTGAAGACCACCTTGGTGGCGTCGTTGTTGAACGTGGCCGAGTGCCAGAACGCGAAGTTCTCCGTGTCGCGCACCTGGCTGATGACGCGGGGACGCTCGCGGTCCTTGATGTCCATCAGGATGCCGTCACCCATGCACGCACCGGCCGCCAGGTCGTACTTGGCGTAGGTGGTGATGTCGTGGCAGCCGCTCGTGGTCGAGGCGCTGCGGCTGGGGTCACCCGGGTAGCCGCCGTCCGGGAACAGGACCGGCGTGGAGACGACCTTGGCCGACGTCGGCTTCTTCAGCGGGATCTTCACGATCGAGATGAAGTCGTGCGGCGGCTGGCAGTCCGGGAACGTCGCGTTGGGCGAGTAGGACGACACGTAGGCGTAGAGGTCCTTGCCGTTCTTGGACGGCGCCAGCGAGTGGGTGTGCGAGCCGCACTCGGTCTCGACCGACTTGATGTACTCCGGGGCGAGCGGGTTGGAGATGTCCCAGATCTTGATGCCCTCCCACGCCGCCTTCTCGGTGGCGGGAAGCGACGTCGAGGCGCAGGAGTCGTCGCTGCGGGACGAGTCCGTGGACAGCACGAGGATGTCCTTGTAGACCGAGACGTCGTTCTGCGATCCGGGGCAGTAGACCTGCACGACCTGCTCGGGGTTCTCCTTGTCGGAGAGGTCGTACACGGTGAAGCCGTCGTAGTTGCCGGCGAACGCGTACTTGCCCTGGAACGCGATGTCCGAGCCGGTGCCCTGGAGCGCGCCGTTCTTGGGCTGGTTGCTCAGGTGGGTCATGTTCTCGGACGCGGTCTCGCCCGGCGGGACGTCCGGAGCTGCGACGTCCGCGGCGACGGGCGCCGCGAAGGCCGTGGCCGCGATCATCGCGGCCAGGGCGGCGCCGGCGGCGCCCCGCACACGAGGTCGGGTAAAGGTTGGACGACGCACGGGCGTCACACCTCCTAGGTCGGTTGTGGGCAGTGTTGCTCACAGGGACCTCTCAGGACCAGGAGTTTCGTGATCTTTAACATGGTGGTGACAAAGCGCCACCTAGTGGCGCGGAAGCGACATCGGGCTTGGTGTCCGCAGGTGATGACGTGTTGGTAGATTCCGGCGCTAACGTCCTCCGATGGTCTGCGGCCACCCAGCCCATGACCGAACGATGACGCGGACTTCAGCCCGTACGAGAGGATCCGCCCGTGGAGATGCTGACAGGTGCCGGACGACGATCGCGCGTCCGGACGGTCGCGATCGGCCTGGCCGTGCTGGCGCCGGCCCTTGTGCTGTCCGCCTGCGGGCCCGACGAGGAGCCCGAGGAGGTCTCGACGCCGAGCTCCGTCGTGGTGCAGCCCGGCAAGCCCGGGGAACCGGCGCAGACCATCGCGCCCGAGGACTACGAGGGGGCGCCCAACGCCGAGGCGCCGTTCTCGAAGGCGGACGCAGAGTTCCTCACCGACATGATCTGGCACCACGGGCAGGCGATCGACATGTCGGTGCTGGCGCCGGAGCGCGCGGAGTCCGAGCAGATCAAGACCTTCGCCACCCGCATCGACGTGGTGCAGGGCAGCGAGATCAAGCTGATGTCCGACTGGCTGGAGGAGAACGACTACCCCGTGCCGGTGACCGCCGAGAGCGGCGACGGTTCGGGTCCGCGAGCGCCGGAGCACGGGCACGACGCCGAGATGCCCGGCATGCTGAGCGCGGCCCAGATGGCCGAGATGGAGGACGCGTCCGGGGCCGAGTTCGACCGGCTGTACCTGGAGGGCATGATCAAGCACCACGAGGGTGCGCTGGCCATGTGCAAGGACGTCGCCGGGGCGGGCAGCGAGGAGCGGGTCCTGGAGCTGGCGAACAACATCGCGGCCGACCAGATGGCGGAGATCGACCGGCTGGACCAGATGCTCGACGCTCTGTGACCCGGCAGCTTGTGACCCGGCGACTCGTGACCCGGCGTCCCGTGACATGACGATCGCCGGGAACGGAGCGGGTGCTCCGTTTCCCGGCGATCGCGGGGTGGTCGGCGGCGACCCCACCAGGCCGCCGCCGACCGGTCAGACGCGGCGCCGACCCAGCAGGATCAGACCCGCGACGGCGGCCAGCGCACCGAGCGCCGCCAACAGGATGACGACCACGCCGACGGCGCCCAGCGGCGAGTTGTCCATGCTGGTCCGGAGCACGCCGGTGCCGTCGGACAGCTGCGCCGTACCGGACGCGACGTCGGACGTGCCCGCGGCGAGCTTCACCGAACCGTCGGCGAGCTGCTGCGTGCCGTCGGCCAGGGTGACCGCGCCCGCGGCCAGGGTGTGCGTACCGTCGTCGACGGCACCCGTGCCGTCGTTGAGGTCGCGCGCACCGTCGCGGGCCTCCTCCAGGCCGTCGCGCACCTTGACCGACCCGTCGGCCAGCTTCTGCGACTTCTCGACCTTGGGGACGACGCGGTCGCGCACCTCGATGATGCCGCCGAGGATCTGGCCGGAGCCGTTGTAGGCGGTTCCGGACCCAGCGGCCAGCAGCGCCGAACCGGCGTGAAGCTGCCGCACTCCGGAGACGAGCGCGGGCGTCTGGCCTGCGAGCTCGGTGTTCCCGTCGGCGACCTGGGTCGCACCGGCAAGCAGCGCGGGCAGGCCGCCCTTGAGCTGACCCGTGCCAGCGGCGAGCGCGGCGTTGCCGTCCGCAACCTGGGTCGCACCGGAAAGGAGCGCAGGGAGGCCGCTCTTCAGCTGACCCGTACCAGCAGCCAAGGTGGCGTTGCCGTCGGCGACCTGGGTTGCACCGGCGAGCAGTGCGGGCAGGCCGCCCTTGAGCTGACCCGTACCAGCGGCGAGCGCGGCGTTGCCGTCCGCAACTTGGGTCGCACCCGAAAGGAGCGCGGGCAACCCCTCGCCGAGCTCGCCCGCCCCGGCCGCCAGAGCCTCGCTGCCGACGGCCGTTCGCTGCGCACCTGCCACGAGCTCCGAACTACCGGTGTAGGCCGTACCAACGCCACCCACGTACTGCTGGATCCCCGGCACGAAGTTTCCAAAGCCAGCGCTCAGCGCGGCACTACCCTCCTTGAGCCGCTCCGAGCCGGCAGCCACTTGCCTTGCGCCTGCAGCGAGCGGCTCCAGCCCGTCGCCCACCCGACTGATGCCGCCGGAGACCTGACTGGATCCCTGGGCCACCGCAGCAGCGCCGTCGGAGACCTTCGACGCTCCCGCGGACAAGGTGCCGAGGGAGGACGCCAGGTCAGACGCGCCGTGCTGTGCCTGCGCCGCTCCGGTCCCGAGCTGCCCGGCACCGGCCGCCAGGTCGCCCGACGACTGGGCCAGAGCTTGCAGCTGCGCTTTGAGCGTCGGGTCGTCCGTTGCACCGGCAAGCTCTTCCAGGTTCTGCTTGAGGGCAAGGTTGCCGCCCTGGACCTGCTCCGCACCTGCGACCAGGCCGCCGATCTTCGTCGCCAGGGTGTCAGCACCGCTCTTCGCCGCGGCGACGCCTCCGGCGACCGGCACGGAACCCGAAGCCACGCTTCCGGCACCTGCCGCGGTGTCAGCGGCGCCCTTCACCAGAGCCGGTACACCGGCCTGGAGCTGCGCGATACCGCCAGCGACCTGATCGGCCCCGGCGTCCAAGGCAGCAGCACCATCCGAGACATCGCCCGCACCCGCCCGGAGAGCGCTGGTCCCGTTGAGAAGCTCGTCGCCACTGTCGTCGAGCCTCGAGAGGCCGTTGTTGAGCGCCGCACTTCCCCCGTAGACCAGGGCGGATCCTTCCGCGAGCTGGTCGGCGCCTGCGACGAGTGCCGGCGCCTTGCTGTTCAGAGTCACTACGCCGGCCTGCAGTTCATGGGAGCCGGAAGCCAATCGCTGTGCACCCGCGTCGAGCGGGCTCACGCCTTCGTCGACCTTCACCACGCCGGCTCGAACGAGCAGGGACCCGGACGCCAGCTGACGTGCGCCCGCGTCGAGCGGGGTCACCCCGGCGCTGACCGTCGCAACGCCCGCCCGCACCTGTCCGGAACCGGACGCCAGCTGACGAGCACCAGCATCGAGTGGGGTCACGCCGTCGCTCACTGTCGCGACGCCGGCCGCCACGAGAAGCGACCCGCCGGCCAACCGCTGGGCACCGTCGGCCAGCGCGGGCGCCTTGGCGTTCAGGGTTCCGAGACCGGCGTTGAGCTCCCCCGCACCAGCACTGAGATCGCCGAGCCCGTCGTTCAGCTTCGTCTGACCGGCGGTGAGCAGCAGCGAGGCGTCCGCAAGGTCGGAGACGTCCGACGCGGTCTCCGCGGTACCGTCCGCGATCTTCTTGGACCCGTCGTGCAGCTTGATCACGCCCGCGCGCAGCTTCGCGGAGCCTGCGTCGAGCTCCGCGGTTCCGTCCGCGAGCTTCTCCGCGCCCGGCACCACGTCGTTCTGCACACCGTTGTTGAGCTCGGTGGCGCCGGCGCTCAGGTCGCCGACGCCGGAGACCAGCTCGGCCTGGACGCCGTCGTTCAGGGTGCTGGCGCCGTCGTCGAGCTGGACCGCGCCGTTCGCGACGCTGCCCTGGAACAGGAGCATGAAGGCCGTGGCAACGATGGCACCGACCAGCAGCATGGCTACGCCTACCGCGGCGAGGATCGTCGGTCCGGGTCCTGATCGTGGTCTCGGTGATGCATGGAGCTGCGTCATAGGTTCGCCTCTCGTCCTGCGGGCTTCGTCGCCCCGCGGAAGTTGTCGGACCGGCGCCCCTGCCCGCCGGGCTCGCCGCCGTTGGCGAGCACGAAGCCCGTGGTGGTGGGCATCTGCGCAGAAGTTACCCGCGCGTTCAGTCCTGCGGAACGCTTTTACTGATCACAACTCAGTAAAGGAGCGAAGATCACCCGCTCGCCCGAAACGGTTCTACTGACCCGAAGTCAGCCGAGCCGGGCGTCGACCGACTCGGCCGAGAACCGGTCGTCGACGGCGACCCGCGCCAGCCCGACGAGCACGGCGTCCGGCCCCAGCGCGGCGGCCCGGATCCGCAGCCGGGCCGTCGCCCGCGGCTGCGCCCCCGCGTACACGCCCGCCCGGATGCCGGCGATCATGGCCGGCACAGCCAGCTCGCCGGCGACGACGAGGTCGGCCGGGTTGAGCACCCCGACCACCACGGCCAGCACCCTCCCGATCAGCCCGGCGGCCCGCTCGAGCTCGGCCGTGACGAGCGGGTCGCCGCGCTCGGCGTGCGCCCGCAGCTCGGCCAGCGAGCCGACGTCGGACCCAGCCTCCCCGAGCCGGCGCAGCAGCGCCGTGCCGCCCGCCTCCGCGGCGAGGCAGCCCCGGCGTCCGCAGCGGCAGACGGCGTCGCCGCCGACGTCGACGTGCCCGATGTCGCCCGCCCCGCCGTCGGTCCCGCGGTAGGTGCGGCCGTCGATGACGAGGCCCGCCCCGAGGAACCGCGACACCTTGACCAGCACGAACGGCTCCGGGCGCCCGTCGCGGCCCGCGCCGAGCTCGGTGAACTCGCCGTAAGCCGTCGCGTCGGCGTCGTTCTCGAGGTGCACCGGCACGTCGAACCGGGCGCACACGGCCTCCACCACGGGCCAGGCGCCCCAGCCCGGCATGACCGGCGGGTCGGACAGGCGGTGGTCGTGCGGGTCCACGGGACCGGGCACCGACAGCGCGACCCCGCCGACGGAGGCGGGCTTGATCCCGGCGTCGGCCAGCAGGTCGTCGAAGCCGTCCAGCAGCTGCGGCAGCACCGCCTCCGGCCCGACCGCGAGGTCCACTGCCAGCACCGTGCGGGCGAGCAGCGCACCGTGCGGGTCGACGACGGCGAGCTCCGCCCTCTCGAACTCCAGCGCCGCCACCAGCACCAGCGAGTCGGCCGGGTCGAACACGAACCGCTCCGAGCGCCTTCCGCCCGTCGCCCCGGCGTCGCCCGCCGTGCGGATGATGCCCGCCGCCAGCAGCGCGTCCATCCGCTGCGCCACGGTGACCCGCGACAGCCCCGTCGCCTCCAGCACCTGGATGCGCGTCGTCGCCCGTCCGCTCCGGATGAGCTGCAGGATCTCGCCCGCGCCTGCTGCCACGTTCTTCCTCAGTTCTTTCCCGGGCCGACCAGCCCTTGCGCTTCCCGGGCCGATCAGCCCTTGTCGGCCCCCGCGGTCAGCCCCTCGGTGAGGGCGCGCTCGGCCACTCCATACAAAATCACGATCGGCACGGTAAGGAGCACGCTGCCCGCCATGAGAACCGTCTTCGACACCTCCTGACCGTCCGCGAGGCGGGTCAGGCCGAGGGAGACCGTCCACAGGTCCTGCTTGGCCGACAGGAACAGCAGGGCGAACAGGAACTCGTTCCAGGCGATCATGAACGAGTACAGCGCGGTCGACATGATGGTCGGCATCGCGAGCGGCACGGTGATGCGGGTCATGATCTGGAACCGGGAGGCGCCGTCGATCACGGCTGCCTCGTCGATCGACTCGGGGATGCCCGCCAGGTAGTTGCGGAGCATGTGCACCGAGACGGGCACGGTCAGCGCGATGTACGCGATCACCAGCCCGACCAGCGACGACCCGAGCCCCAGCACCTGGAACCCGACGAACACCGGCACCGCGATGATGATCGTCGGGAACAGGTACACGGCCAGGAACAGCCACGAGACCTGCGAGCGCCCGGCGAACCGCAGCCGGGTCAGCGCGTACGACGCCGGCACCACCAGCGCCACGGTCAGCGCCGACGCCGCGACGGCGACGACCGCGGAGTTCCGCATGAACCGACCGAACCCGTACCCGCCGTCCTCCTCGGAGGCCAGTACCGCGCGGTAGGTGTCGGTGGTGATCCGGTCGAGCTGCGGCAGCACCCGCAGGGGGTCGCGCAGCAGGTCGTCGATGCGCACGAAGCTGAGGCTCAGCATGTAGACGAACGGGAGCACGGTCGCCGCGACGAGCGCGACGATGACGACGACGCGCAGCACCCGCAGCACGCTGCTCTGGACGGACACGGCGCTCATCGGTTCTCCTCCCGCTGCCGGGCCGTCAGGCGCAGGTATATCGCCAGCGCGATCCCCAGGAACACGGCCATCACCGCTGCGGTCGCGCTGGCGCCGCCGATGTCGCTCGACCCGGTGAGCTGCTCGAACACCCGCACCGAGGCCACCTGCGTCCCGGCAGCGCCGCCGGTGAGCAGGTAGACGTCGTCGAACTCGTTGAAGGCCATGACCATGCGGAACAGCACCAGCAGGGCGACCGTGGGCAGCAGCTGGGGCAGCACCACGAACCAGAACTTCTGCAGCGGTGTGGCGCCGTCGACCACGGCGGCCTCCTCGATCTCCTTGCTGAGGCCCGTCAGGGCCGCCCCCAGGAAGAGGAACGCGAACGGGAAGTACCGCCAGATGTCGTAGACGATCACGGTGCCGAGCGCCGTGGGCGCGGCCGAGAGGAAGTTGACCGGGTGCTCCCAGCCGAGCACCTGCGTGCCGAACGCGTTGACCACGCCGTACTGCGGGTTCAGCGCCACCTGCCACACGAACGTGGTGGCCACGACGGGCGCCACGTACGGCAGGAGCATGACGGCGCGCAGCGGCGCGCGGAACCGGAACCGGTCCCGGAACGCGAGCGCCGCAACGAGGCCAACGGTGATCGACCCGACGGTGGTCGCCACCGAGTACTGGACGGTGGTCACCAGCGCCTGCCAGAAGGCCGGCGACGTGAGCACGTCGGCGTAGTTGTCGAGCGTGAGCTCGTTGAACAGGCCGTTGCGCGCCACGTCCACGTAGCGCGCGTCCTGGAAGGACAGCACCACGGTCCACACGATGGGGACCACGATGATCGCGGCCACCACCAGCACCACCGGCGCGACCAGCGTGATTCCGTCGCGGTTCTCCCGCCCGCGCAGCTTCGACGTCGGCACGCCCCTCCCCGTTCGGAAGCGCCCCTCCCTGACCCGCGCCACGGGTCAGTCCCGGCCGGCGATCTCGGCCACCGCTTCCTGCATGGCGGCCTGCGCCTGCGCTGCGTCGACGCTGCCCGAACCGAGGTCCGCGGCGGCCTTGGCGAGCGGGAGCTCGCTCGTGATCGGGCCCAGGATCGCGCCCTGGCCCTGCGGCAGCGCCCAGCGGTCGGCGGACGCCGGCGCGGCGGCGAGGGTGTCGGTCACCTCGGCGGGCCAGACGTCGGAGAACGTCTGGCGGGAGTCGATGCCGATCTCCAGCCCGGACCAGGCGTCCGTGTACTCGGTGGGGCCGTCGGCCGTGCCGGTGCGCACCGGCACCTTGCCCTCCGGGGCCATGGCCAGCCAGTCCACGTAGGCGTCGGACATCATGTACTCCACGAAGTCCGCGGTCTCGGGGTCCGCCCCGTCGGTGATGCCCCAGGACACGAACTCGACGTAGCCGGCCGCGTCCCCGCCGTCACCGCCCGCCGACGGCCCCTCCACCACGGGGACCACGCCGGTGTTCTCGGCGAGCCAGCCCGGGTCGTCGGCGCACTCGTCGCACGACGGCGTGAACTCCTCCCGCAGCCCGGCCATCTCGTCCAGCAGGAACGACGACCAGACCGCCATCGCGGCCTGCCCTGCGAAGTACGACGCGCGCGTGGACTCGACGCCCTGCGAGCCCTCGGGCGAGAACTCGCCGGCCAGTTCGCCGTACAGCCCGATGGTCTCGGTGCAGGCGGGGCTGTCGAGGGTCGCCTCTCCGGCGTCGTCCACGAGCTCGCAGCCGTTGCCCTGGGCCAGGAACTCCAGCGTCTGCTGCGTGAACGGGTCGGCCGCGTCGGTGGACAGCGTGATCCCGTACCGCCCGTCGGCCGTCAGCTCCTCGGCGGCTGCCCGCAGGTCGTCGTAGGTGGTGGGCGGCTCCAGGCCCGCCTCCTCGAACAGGTCGGTGCGGTAGTAGACCATCATCGGCCAGGCGTCCGAGGGGACGGCGAGCAGCTCGTCGCCGTCGCTGGTCAGCTCCAGGGCCTGCGGCGTGAACGTGTCGGCGCCGAGCGCGTCGACCACCTCGGCGGCGGCGTCCCGGTCGAGGTAGCCGTCCCGGTCGAACGACCGGACCAGCCCGGGGCTGATCGCGTTGACGACATCGGGCATGTCCTCGCCGGAGAGCGCCGCGGCGGACAGGAGCTGGGAGACCTGGTCCTCCTCGACCGGTACCAGCTCGGTCTCCAGGCCGGACTCCTCGGCCCAGGCGTCCATCGCGGCCTGCTGTATCGCGAGCCGCTCGGGCTGGGTCTCGACCGTCCAGACGGTGACCGTCCCGTCCGACTCCGCGCCTCCGCTGCCGCAGGCCGTGAGCGTGAGGAGCGCTGCCACGGCGGTGCCCGCCGCGATCGTGAGGCGGGCCGTGGCCGCGCGGTGGTGCCGGAGCATGACTTCTCCTCGTCATCGAGTGAGTAGATCTGGCACTTATGTCTAACCTATTGTCGAAAGATGCACAAGGACTTTGAGGAAGATGCGGTCGACGCCGCCACCCGTGTCCTGAACAGCAACTGGACCGGCCGGCACACCGTCCCGGCGACCGGGCTGTACCCCCACCAGTGGAGCTGGGACTCGGCGTTCGTCGCGATCGGGAACCGGCACCGCGAGCCGGGGCGTGCCCGCGCCGAGCTGGTCACGCTCCTCGACGCGCAGTGGCCCGACGGGCGGGTGCCGCAGATCGTCTACGACGTCGGCCGCGACGACGACTACGCGCCCGGAGCCGGGTTCTGGGGTGCGGCGACCTCCGGGCTGGTGCAGCCGCCGGTGCACGCCTGGGCCGCGTGGCTCGTGCACTGCGCCGACCTGGCCGGGTCCGCGCGTGAGGGTTTCCTGGCGCGCGTCTACCCTCGGCTCGCGCGCTGGCACGAGTACCTGCACGGGCTCCGTGCGGGCGGCGCAGGGCTACCGGTGACCAAGCACCCGTGGGAGACGGGGACCGACAACTCGCCCTTGTGGGACGCCGCGCTCGAACGGGTACCGCCCCGGTCGCGCACCCCCGTGCGACGGCCGGACCTGCGGCACGCCGGCACCGGCGAACGCCCCGGCAGCCGCGACTACCGCCGCTACTACCGGCTCGCCGAGACGTACCGCGACGCCGGCTGCGCCGACGACGTCCCGGTCGGGTTCGCGATGGTGTGCCCCCTGTTCAGCACGCTGCTGGCCGTTTCGGAGATCGCCCTCGCCCGGATGGCAGAGGCGCTGTCCGACGGCGGTGGTGACGCGCGGGCCGATGTGCACGAGGCGACCGCCGCCCGCGTGGTCGCCGCGATGGACGAGCACCTGTGGGACGACGACCTGGGCCAGTACGTCGCGCTCGACGACACGACAGGTCAGCGCGTGCGCCGGGCCACAGTGAACGGCCTGGTTCCGCTGCTGCTCGCCGGTGGCCCGGAGCCGGCCGGGACCAGCGCAGCGAGGTCGGGCAGGACGTCAGGAACGACCACAGGCGCGGGCGCGCTCCTGGGGCCAGGCCGTGCCGAGCGGCTGCTCGCGACGCTCGCCGGTCCGGGATTCCTCGGGGGCGGGCCGAACCTGCCGAGCACCTCACGCGAGGACCCGGCGTTCGACCCCGCCCTGTACTGGCGGGGACCCGCGTGGTTCAACATGTCGTGGCTGCTGCTGCGCGCGGTCCAGACGCTGGGCCGCGACGACCTGGCTGCCCGCCTGCGCGAGCACTTCGCCGTCGCGGAGCCGGAGATTTTCCCCGAGTACACGGATCCGGACACGGGGACCGGCCGGGGCACGCGCCAGTTCTCCTGGACGGCAGCCCTGACCCTGGACGTACTGCTGTCCACGGACGAGTGCATCCTGCCGACCCCGGCCCCGCCGTCGGCGTGATGTCTACCCAGCGATTAGGCCCGAAAACAGCCGTGTTCCGGGCCGAATGACTGACTAGAAGCGCACCTTCGCGCGGCACACCCCGTCCGGACAGCAGAAGGCCCCGGCTCCCACAGGGGGAACCGGGGCCTTCTCGCGATCAGGCGATCAGCTGAGCCGAAGCTCAGCCGGCGACAACCTGGACGCCGATCTTGGCCGACACCTCGGGGTGCAGGCGGATCGACACCGTGTAGTCACCGGTCGTCTTGATGGACTGACCGATCTCGATCTTGCGCTTGTCGACCGACGGGCCACCGGCAGCGGCAACCGCACCGGCGATGTCCGCCGTGGTCACCGCGCCGAACAGACGGCCACCGGGGCCGGCGTTAGCCGCGACGACGACCGGCTTCGCGGACAGCGAGGAGGCCAGGGCCTTCGCGTCGTCCAGCGAGGCGATCTCGCGGGTCTTGCGAGCCTTGCGGATCGCGTTGATGTCGGACTCGGCGCCCTTGGTCCAAGGGGTCGCCAGCGAACGCGGGATGAGGAAGTTACGGGCGTACCCGTCCTTCACCTCAACAACGTCGCCGGGCTCGCCCAGGCCGGTCACCTCGTGGGTCAGGATCAGCTTTGCCATTGTTCTCGATCCCTTCCTCAGCGAGCCGTCGACGTGTACGGCAGCAGGGCCATCTCGCGGGCGTTCTTCACGGCCTTCGCGATCTGACGCTGCTCCTGGACGGAGACGCCGGTGACGCGACGGGCACGGATCTTTCCGCGGTCGGAGATGAACTTGCGCAGCAGCGCCGTGTCCTTGTAGTCGATGTTGGCGATCTTCGCGGACTTCAGCGGGTTGATCTTCTTCTTGGGCTTGCGCACCACAGGCTTCGCCATGGTGTTGCTCCTTCGTCAGGTGCTGCTCACGAGGCCTGGCAGGCCGCGCGAGCAAAAAAGGTGAACTGGGTGGTGCCGATCAGAACGGCGGGTCGTCCGAGAACGAGCCGCCCGACGACGCCGGGCCTGCCGTGGCCCACGGGTCGTCATTGCTCTGACCGCCACCGGAAGAGCTGAATCCTCCGCCGGAGCCGCCGCCCTGCTGGCCGCCGCCTCCGTTGTAGCCTCCACCGCCGCCGCCACCGAAGCCGCCGCCACCACCGGACCGCTGGGCCCGGGTGACCTTGGCCGTGGCGTAGCGCAGGGACGGACCGATCTCGTCCACCTGCAGCTCCACGACGGTGCGCTTCTCGCCCTCACGGGTCTCGTAGGAACGCTGGACCAGGCGACCCTGCGCGATGACGCGCGTGCCCTTGGTCAGCGACTCCGCGACACTCTCCGCGGCCTCGCGCCAGATCGAGCAGCGCATGAACAGGGTCTCCCCGTCCTTCCACTCGTTGCTCTGGCGGTCGAAGGTCCGCGGGGTCGACGCCACCGTGAAGTTGGCGACCGCCGCACCGGAAGGGGTGAAGCGCAGCTCCGGGTCCCCGGTGAGGTTCCCGATCACTGTGATGACAGTTTCACCAGCCATGCCAATTCCTCGATTCAGTCGACGTTCCGTACGCGTTGTCCGGGCTCGCGGTGAATGCAACCACGAACCACTGACACTCGCGCGGGCGTAGGAGGTTCAGATCCGACGACTTACTTGTCGCCGGTGCGCAGGATCTTGGTACGGAGGACGACCTCGTTGAGGCCGAGCTGCCGGTCCAGCTCCTTGGCGGTGTCCGACGTCGAGGTGAAGTCGACGACGGCGTAGATGCCCTCGGACTTCTTCGCGATGTCGAACGCGAGGCGGCGACGGCCCCAGATGTCCACCTTGTCGACGGAGCCACCCTCGGTCGAGATGACCGACAGGTACTTGTCGAGCGACGGGGCAACGGTGCGCTCCTCGACCTCCGGGTCCAGGATCACCATCAGTTCGTACTGACGCATGTGTATACCCACCTCCTCTGGTCTCAGCGGTCACGGTCGTTCCGTGACAGGAGGGTTCACAGCAAGGGTCAAGCCTACCTGGCATGTGCGCGACGACGGAAACGAGCGCGCGAGACCCCTCTCACACCCCGCCGCCCGAGCCAGGACCGGCCCCGGGGACGGCCGAGGGGCCGCCTCCCTCAGGAGACGACCCCTCGACCATCGGCCGCCGGACGGCTACGGGCTGTTGTTCCCGTTGCCGCCACCACCGCCGCCACCGCCACCGCCACCGCCGGTCGGCTCGCCGGTCGGGATTCCGACGTCCGGGCCGGACGAGACGATCAGCTGCACCTGGCTGCCGGACTCCACCTGGGTGCCCTCGCCGGGGCTGACGTCGATGACGCTGCCCTGCCGGACGTCGTCGGACGCCTGGTACACGACGACCGGTTCGAGGCCGGCACCCTGGACCTTGCCGCGGGCGCTGCCCTCGCTGCTGCCGATCAGACCCCCCGGCACGGAGGTGGCCTCGGGCTGCTCCGGGCCGGTCGACGCCTCGACCCTGATGTTCTTGCCCCGGGGCACCTCCTGGCCCTCCTTCTCGACGGAGAGCACGGTGCCCGGCGGCTGGTCGCTCGGGACCTCGATGAGCTGTGGGTTCACCCCGGCGCCGGAGAGGGCGGAAGCGGCGGCCGCGAACTGCTGACCCACGAGCCCGGTCGGGACCATCACCATCTGGTCCTCCTCCGACGGCGTCGGCGAGGGGGTGGGCGTGGGCGACGGCTTGGGGGCCGGGGGGACGTAGTCCGGGAACGGCTCGACCTCCATGCCCTTCGTGATCTCCTGCATGTACTGCGTCCAGGCCGTGACCGGCCAGGTACCACCGGTCAGGCTGCCACCGGCCCACTGGCCGAACGGGGTGATGCTGTCCTCTCCGCCGGCCTCGGTGGACTGGTAGAGACCGACCACGGTCGCGAGCTGCGGGATGTACCCGGCGAACCACGCGGACCTGTTGCCGTTGGTGGACCCGGTCTTGCCGGCGACGGGGCGCTGCTCGCCGTCGGGGCCGAGCAGCTCCTTCGCAGGGGTTCCGGAGCCCTCGTTCACGACCTGCTGCATCGCATAGGTGGCCTTGGCCATCACGACGGGGTCGATGATGTCCTTCTTGGTGTTCTCGCCGGTGAACTGCCAGAGGGTGTCCTCGCCCTGCTTCACCGACGTCAGGATGTGCGTCTCGTGCCGGGTGCCCTGCGCGGCGAACGTGGCGTAGGCACCCGCGAGGTCGATCGGGTGCACGTTCGACGTGCCCAGCACGTTCGACAGCTCGCTGTTCGTCGCCTCCTTGGGGATGCCCGCGCGGATCGCGACGTCCTGCGACTTCTTCGCCCCGATCTTGACGTTGAGCTGCGCGTAGACCGTGTTCACGGAGTTGGCGGTGGCATCGACGAGGTCGATGTCGCCGTAGGACTCGCCGCCCGCCTGGGTACCGAAGTTGGTGAGCTCCTTCTCCTCCTCGACACCGGTCTCCTTGTTCTGCACGCTCCAGCCCGGGATCTGCATCGGGCTGTTGCCGTTGTAGTACTCGTTGAGCTCGTGACCGTCCTCGAGCGCGCCGATCAGGGTGAACGGCTTGAACGTGGAGCCACCCTGCGCCTCGCCGTCCGTGGCGGCGTTGAACTGCCTCTCCTCGTAGTCCTTGCCGCCGTACAGGGCGCGGACCGCGCCGTCCTTGGGGTCGATGGACACGATCGAGACGCCCAGCCGCTCGGACGCCGCGTTCTCGCCCTCGTACGGGATGGACCTGGCGGCCTTTACCGCGGCCTTCTGGTACTTCGAGTTGATGGTCGTGTGGATCTCATAACCGTTGGTCATGAGCTCCTCTTCGCTGATGTTCGCCCCGTTGGGGTCGGCGAGCTCCTTGCGGACCTCCTCGAGCAGGTAGCCCACCTGGCCGGCGCGCGAGGCCGGCTTGTACTCGATGGGCTCGGGGAAGGTCGCGGACTTCCGCTCCTCCTGGGTGATGTAACCCATGTCGGCCATGTTCCGCAGCACACGGGCCCACTTCTGCTCTGCGACGGCCTTCGACTCCTCGCCGAAGCGCGGGTCCCAGTAGGACGGCGACGGGATGATGCCCACCAGCATCGCGGTCTCCGAGACGGTGAGCTCGGCCGCCGGCTTGTTGAAGTACGCCTTCGCCGCGGCCTCGAAGCCGTAGGCGCCGCGGCCCAGGTAGATGCTGTTGACGTAACCCTCGAGGATCTCGTCCTTCGTCTTCTCCTGGTCCACCTTGAGGGCCAGGATGATCTCGCGGAACTTGTCCGCGTAGGAGGACTGGCCCGGCTCGTAGTACGTGTTCTCCACGTACTGCTGCGTCAGCGTCGACGCGCCCTGGCGGCCACCGCCGGTCACGTTGCTGATGGCCGCACGGACGATACCCACCGGGTCGACGCCCATGTGGTCCTCGAAGCCCTGGTCCTCGGACGCGATGACGGCCTGGCCGATGTACGGGGGCAGCTCGTCCAGCGACCGGATGGTGCGGTCGACGGCCGCGAACTTACCCATCACCTTGTTGTCCGCGTAGTAGACGGTGGTGGTCTCCGAGCCGATCGACGCGCGCGCGTCGGGCACCGGCCAGCCGATCCAGCCGGCGGTGAACACACCGACGCCGAGCGACAGCAGGGTCAGCCCGGTGCCGACGACCACGCGCCACGACGGGACCCACGCGCGCAGGCCCGTGCGATGCGGCCGCGGGTAGTTCCAGATGCCACGCCGGCGTCGGGGCGTCTGCGGCCAGATCGGAATCGGAGAGGGACTCCTGTTCGCCACGTCTTCCTCGTTCCTCGAATCAGTCCAGTGGGCGCACTGAACCGTCGAAACGATAGAGGATCGATGTTCGTAGCAAGTAGCGCAAACGCGGTTTCTCTGTGCACGGCCCGTGTCCGCGACACGGGTCACAAAGGCTCCTGCCGGCGCCGATCGGGTCTTTTCACCCGGTATTTCACCCGGCGCCGGCAGGGCCCTCGGAGATCGCTATCCGAAGAATCCGCCGCCATCCTCGGACGGGTCGTCGGTCGGGTCGTCACCGGGCCCCGTGGAGACCACGAGGGTCACCTCGCTGCCCTTCGGCACCTCCGTGCCCTCGCCCGGGTCCACCGAGATCACCGAGCCCTCCGGCACGGTGTCGGACGGCGCCTCCTGCACGACCGGCGTGAGCTCGGCGTCCTGGAGCGCCTGCTCGGCGTCGCCCTGGTCCTGGTTGGTCAGGCCCCACGGCACCGTCGTGGTCTCCTCCTCCGGGGCACCCGAGCCGTTCGAGACCTGGACGTCGATGTCGGAGTTCCGCTCGACCTCCTGGCCGGCGCTCTCGACCGCGAGCACGGTGCCCGGGGGCTCCGGGCTGTCCACCTCCACCTGCTGCGCGAAGAGCTGGAGACCGGCCAGCGTCGCCGAGGCGTCCGTGAACTGCTGGCCCACCAGGTTGTCGGGCACCACGACCATGTCCTCGGTCTCCTCGGAGGGGCTCTCGGACGGCGTCGGCGAGATGGAGGGCTCGGGGACCGGCATCTCGTAGGGCGGGAACTCGACGACGTCCATGCCCTCGGTGGCCTTGGCCATGTACTCGGCCCAAGCCGTCACCGGCCAGGTACCACCGGTCAGGCCGGTGAGGCCCATCGCCTTCCACTCCCCGAAGGGCGTGATCTGCTGGTACTCGCCCTTGCCGTCACGGGCGTCACGGTCGTACTGGTACAGCCCGACGACGGTCGCGAGCTGCGGCACGTAGCCGGCGAACCAGGCCGACCGGTTGCTGTTCGACGTACCGGTCTTTCCCGCGACCGGACGGGGCGTGACGCCGTCGGGACCCACGAGGTGCGAGGCCGGCTCGCCGGAGCCCTCCTGGACCACCTGGGTCAGGGCGTACGTGGTGGCCGCCATCACGTCGGGCGTGAACTCGGTCTCGGAGGGCTCGCTCCACTCGTGCAGCAGCTGTTCGCCGTTCCTGACCTCGGCCACGAGGTGCGGCGTCGTGCGCGTGCCCTGCGACGCGAAGGTCGAGTAGGCGTGGGCGATGTCGATGTTGTGCACGCTCGCCGTGCCCAGCACGTTGGCCAGGTTGGGGGCGACGATCTCGTTCCCGTTGGCGTCGGTCTCGGGGATGCCCGCGCGGGTCGCGACGTCCTTGGTCTTCGCCGGGCCCACCTCGACGTTGAGGTGCACGTAGGCCGTGTTCACCGAGTTGGCCGTGGCGTCGAGCAGGGAGACGTTCGGGTAGCTCTCGCCGTAGGGCGGCTGACCGAAGTTGGTGAGGACCGCCTGCTCCTCCTCGCCGGTCTCGGCGTTCCGGTTGTTGTAGCCCTCGATCTCCTGCGGGGACGTGCCGTCGTACGTCTCGGTCAGCGGGATGCCCTCTTCCAGGGCGGCGACCAGCGCGAAGGGCTTGAACGTCGAGCCCGCCTGGGCGATGTCCTGCGTCGCCGAGTTCGTGGGGTAGGTGCCGTAGTCCGGGCCGCCGTACAGCGCCTTGATCGCGCCCGACGCCGGGTCGATCGAGGTGAGCGACGCGCGGGTGTTCTCGTCGGCGTCCTTGGGCAGCGCCATCGTCTCGGCCGCGGCCGCCTGCATCTTGCGGTCGATCGTCGTCTTGATGGAGAACCCGCCGGTCGTGAGCTGGGCCTCCTGGATGTCCGCCCCGTCCGGGTCGGCCAGCTCCTTGGCGACCGCCTCCAGGAGGTACGCGGTCTGCGGGTTGCCCGAGCCCTGCGTGTACTCCTTGAGCTTGGGGAACTCCGCCGCCGCGCGGTCGTCCGCGGTGATCACGCCCGACTCGACCATGAAGTCGAGGGTGCGGCCCCAGCGTGCCTCGGCCTGGGCCTGGGCGCCCTCGCCCTGCCGCGGGTCCCAGTAGGTGGGGTTCGGGATGATGCCCGCCAGGAACGCCGACTCGGAGATGGTCATCTTCTTGGCCGAGTGCCCGAAGTACGCCTGGGACGCGGCCTCGATGCCGTAGGCCCCGCGCCCCAGGTAGATGGTGTTCATGTACCCCTCGAGCACTTCCTCCTTGGACTGCTCCTGGGTCACCTTGAGCGCGAGGATCGCCTCGCGGAACTTGTCCGCGTAGGTGGCCTCGCCCACGCCGATGTAGTAGTTCTCGACGTACTGCTGCGTGAGGGTCGACGCGCCCTGCTGGGCGCCGCCGGTCAAGTTGTTGAGCGCGGCGCGGGCGATGCCCAGCGGGTTGATGCCCATGTGGGTGCGGAAGCTCTGGTCCTCCGACGAGATCACGGCCTCGGCGACGTACGGCGGAAGGTCCGCAAGCGCCACGATGGTGCGGTTCTCGGCCGCGAACTTCCCCAGCGGCTTGCCGTCGGAGTAGTAGACCGTCGTGGTCTCGGAGCGCACCGTGTTCAGCTCGGCGGGAACCTTCACGTCCACCCAGGCGGACAGGACCACCCCGGCGGCGAGCGACGTACCGGCCAGCAGGGTTCCCACGACGAACCGCCACGACGGGACCCACGCGCGGATCCCGGTGCGGTGCGGCCGGGGATAGTTCCAGATTCCCTGCCTGCGCCGGGGCGTCTGCGGCCAGATCGGAGAGGGACTCCAGTGCGACACGACAGCCTCTTCCTCGTTCGGACTCGGGGCCCGTCGGCGTGCGATGGACGCACCTGCCGGTCGGACCACCCGAAACCATAGGGGATTCACCCTCTGGCGCAGTACCCACATCTGCCACACCCGCGCAACCGGAAGATTTCGGCGCATGGTCAACCCAGTCCGTCTGCCCTCACTTCACATATCTTTCACTTCTTCGATGGAACCCCCGGCCGGGCGCAACGGATTGCGCCCCGCCGGGACCGTGCTTATCCTCCGATGTATCGACTCGATACATCGTGCTGAACTATTTAGCCCGGCCTGCCGGGTCATCCAGGAGGGAGGTCGCCGTGCGTAGTCGGTCCGACGTGCTGGAGACCGCCGTCCTCGGCCTGCTCAACGAGTCCCCGTTGCACGGCTACGAGCTGCGCAAGCGGCTGAACCTCGTGCTCGGCTCGTTCCGCGCCTTCTCCTACGGCACGCTCTATCCGGCCCTCAAGGGCCTGGTCACCCGGGGTCTCATCGCGACCACCGAGAGCGACCCGACGCCGCCGCCGCCCCGCAAGGGGAAGGCCGGGATTCCCGGCCGGACCGCCAAGCCCATGCCCCTCGGCCGCCGCCGTGTGGTCTACGAGCTGACCGCCGAGGGCAAGGAACACCTCCAGTCCGTGCTGGCCACCGCCGGCCCCGCGGCCTGGGAGGACGACAACTTCGACGTCCGGTTCGCCCTCTTCGGGCAGACCGACGCCGATACCCGCCTCCGCGTGCTGGAAGGCCGGCGCACCCGGCTGACCGAGCGCCTGGAGGCCTTCCGGGAGTCGACGACGCATCCGCGGTCGCGGCTCGACGAATATGCGCTGGAGCTGCGGCGCTTCGGGCTCGAGAAGGTCGAGCGCGAGGTGCACTGGCTCGACGGCCTCATCTCCACCGAGCGGGGACGCGCCGCGGCGCAGAGCCGCTCACCACAGCAGCAACAAACGAAGAAGGAGCGAGGATGAACTCCATCCGCGTGGGCATCGTCGGCGTAGGCAACTGCGCCTCGTCCCTGGTCCAGGGCGTGCACTACTACCGTGACGCCGACCCGGCGAGCACCGTCCCGGGCCTTATGCACGTGCAGTTCGGCGACTACCACGTGTCGGACCTCGAGTTCGTCGCGGCGTTCGACGTGGACGCGAAGAAGGTCGGGTTCGATCTGGCCGAGGCCATCAACGCGTCCGAGAACAACACCATCAAGATCGCGGACGTGCCGCCGACCGGTGTGACGGTCCAGCGCGGCCCGACCCTCGACGGCCTGGGCGACTACTACCGCGCCACGATCGACGAGTCCACCAAGGAGGCCGTCGACGTCGTCGCAGCGCTGCGCGCCGCCGAGGTCGAGGTGCTGGTCTGCTATCTGCCGGTGGGCTCCGAGGAGGCCGCCAAGTTCTACGCGCAGTGCGCCATCGAGGCGGGCGTCGCGTTCGTCAACGCCCTGCCCGTGTTCATCGCGTCCGACCCGGAGTGGGCCGCGAAGTTCGAGGAGGCCGGTGTGCCGATCGTCGGCGACGACATCAAGTCGCAGGTCGGCGCCACCATCACGCACCGCGTGCTGGCCAAGCTGTTCGAGGAGCGCGGCGTCGTCCTGGACCGCACCTACCAGCTCAACGTCGGCGGCAACATGGACTTCAAGAACATGCTGCAGCGCGACCGCCTCGAGTCGAAGAAGCTCTCCAAGACGCAGGCCGTGACGTCCAACCTCAGCGGGCCGCTGGCCGGCAAGAAGGAGGACCGCAACGTCCACATCGGCCCGTCGGACTACGTGGCCTGGCTGGACGACCGCAAGTGGGCGTACGTGCGCCTCGAGGGCCGCGCGTTCGGCGAGGTGCCGCTCAGCCTGGAGTACAAGCTCGAGGTGTGGGACTCCCCCAACTCCGCGGGCATCATCATCGACGCAGTGCGGGCCGCCAAGATCGCGAAGGACCGCGGCGTCGGCGGGCCGATCCTGTCCGCGGCGACCTACTTCATGAAGTCGCCGCCCGTGCAGATGGAGGACACCGCGGGCCGCGCCCTGCTGGAGGCCTTCATCCGCGGAGACATCGAGCGCTGACAGACCAGACCCCCAGGCCACCGGAGTGACCTGGGGGTCTGACCTGTCAGGCGGGACCCGCTACTTGATCGGGTCCAGCTCGAAGTCGGTCACGACGTTGGTACCCGCCGTCACCTTCGCGGAGCCGACCTGCGGGACGTACCCGTTGGCCGTGGCGATGATCTGCGCCGTGCGCTCCGACTTGTCGAACCAGTACTCGTAGACGCCGTCCGACCCGGTGACCAGGGTGACCGCCGAGAGCTTCCCGTTGATCTGGACCACGGAGTCACCGAGCGACACCACGCCGTCCGGCGTGAAGCCACCCACGGTGCCGGACAGCTTGCCCCAGCTCTTGGGCGGGTTGACCGTCAGCGAGAGGTCGATCGACGGCGTCTCGTACGGCGTGGCCGCCTTGGCCAGGAGCGAGCCGGTGAAGGTACCGGGCTGCGCCACGACGCCGCTGATCGACGCCGTGATCGTCTTGCTCTGACCCGGCTGCAGCGTGAACTCCGAGGGGTCCACCGTCAGCCAGGTCAGGTCGCCGCCGGCGGTGTCGCCGGAGACGTTCATGACGATCTGCATGTCCGGCCAGCCGATGGAGTCCGTCGTCGCCGGCTCCGAGATGCCGCAGTCCTCGGCGGCCAGGTACGACGGCGCGGTCTGGCCCGCGCCGTTGGACCCGATGTAGAACACGCCACCGTTGGACTGCTGGTTCGGCGAGACGACCTCGACCACGAGCGTGGCGCCCGCGGGCACCTCACCCGTCACCGGGACGGAGGCCATCGTGAGGGTCGACGCCGGGATGCTCAGGTCCGCGGTGCCGATCTCGGTCAGGTTGGCGTACACGAAGTCGCCCTCCAGCGTGTAGAGGTTGACCGTGAGGGTCTGGGCGGTGGCCTCCTCGATACCGAAGGACACCTCCGAGACCTCGAAGTCGTCCCCGATGCCGAAGTCGCTCAGCGTGAACGTGCGGAAGAAGTGGTTCTCCGTGGTGCCCGCCAGGCCACCGCACGAGGCGGAGTTGACGGCCACGATCTCCTGCGACGCCGAGTGGGTGATCGTCGTGGCGTTCGGCGAGACCGGGATGGACTCGGGCAGCACGCCCTCGCCCGCGGTGCCCTTGCCGGCCGCCTGCAGCTTCGACTTCGAGCCGCCCACGCCGGAGCCGCCGAGCTTGACCGACGGCTTCGTGGACTTGACCGTGGTGGCCTCGCCCTGCGGGTGCTGGATGGCCGCGAGGCCGTCCGTGCCCAGGATGTCGAAGCTGCCGCCGGAGCCGGCGAGCTCGACGTCGGCCGGAGCCGAGCCCTCGTTCTTCACGGTGAACCGCTTGGTAGTGGTGCTACCCAGCGGGAGCGTGGTGGCGAGGGTGTCGGTGCTGACGGTGACCAGGCCGGCCGCGAGCGCCGTGTCGAACGTGCCGGTGGCCTCGGGGTCGAGGGTCAGCGTGCCCGACTCGGACTCGTAGTCCGGCGCCGTGACCTCGACCGTGTAGTCGCCCGGGAGGGCGATGGCCGAGTAGGTACCGTCCGCACCGGTGGTCGCGGTCCGGGTGGCGGCGTCGGACGTCGCCGTGACCGTGGCACCTTCGATGGCGTCACCGGTGTTGAGGTCGGTGACCGTGCCCTCCAGGAAGGAGAGGACGGGAGCCGTGTAGGTGATCGACAGGTCGGACGAGATCGCCGGGGTGCCGTTCGAGTACTGGAGGCCGACGGTGCCGG
The DNA here is from genome assembly GCF_042802395.1 of Promicromonospora sp. NPDC057488. Classification (NCBI taxonomy): domain Bacteria; kingdom Bacillati; phylum Actinomycetota; class Actinomycetes; order Micrococcales; family Promicromonosporaceae; genus Promicromonospora; species Promicromonospora sp. NPDC057488. The sequence continues at coordinate 9,282 of NZ_JBHVEG010000065.1, read as the reverse complement.
CCTTGTTCTCGATGCCGACCGAGGCCGAGTCGCCCTTGGCCGAGCTGGTGTCGGTGACGTCGCCGTAGCCGAAGATGACCGTGCCGTCCGCGACGAGCGTGACCGAGAAGCTCAGGCGGTCCGTCGCCGGGCTGTACTTGCGCACGTTGCGCCACTCGACGACGAACGCGTCCTCGCCGTCGACCGTCGTCTCGCCCGTGTACAGGCCCGACTCACCGTCGAGGACCAGGTCGTCCCAGAAGGGGAACAGGGCGGCGTTCGGCACCGCGCTGTTCGGGATGGCCCCGTTCGCGTACGACGTGCTGGCCGCCAGGAAGTTCAGGTGGCCGTTCGACGTGACGAACGCGGAGTCGTAGCCCTCGCCGTACCAGGGGAAGGTGAAGGGCAGGTCGAGCGACGTCTGCACGTCGTCGCCCGTGAGCGAGGACTCGGTGTCGCCCTGCAGGTACTCACCGGTGGTGGTGGCGCAGGAGTAGCCGAAGTCGTCGGTCACCGCGGTGATCTCGACGGGCACGTCCTTCGCGCCGTCGACCACGACGTCGCCCGCGTACGGAGCGGCGCAACCGCCCGTCTCGACGCTGAGCGTGTAGGTGCCCTCGGGGACGTCGGCGAAGGCGAACGTGCCGTCGTCCTCGGTGGTGACGTCCTCGAAGTGGCTGCCGAGGCTGACCGGGACGCCCGCGGCCGGGTCGCCCGACCCGGCGAAGGTGACCGTGCCCGTCACGGCGTGCGACGGAGCGGCCTCGAGCGAGATCGCCACGTCGGTGGTCCCGTCCTCGGTGACGGAGGCCGAGGCCGGCGTCGAGGGCAGGTAGCCGAACGCGGACGCCGACACCGAGTAGTCGCCGGTGGCGACGCGCGCGGAGAAGGTGCCGTCCGAGTCGGTGCTGACGGTGCGGTCGCGGTCGCCGTCGATGGTGACGTCGGCCGAGGGGATCGGGTCGCCGGCGGCGTTGGTCACGGTGCCCGTGACGTAGCCGGTGGCGCCGATCGGCGCGGCGTCGATGAGCGCGGCGAGGTCGAGCTTGCCCTCGCCCCACACGTTGTTGTTCTCGGCGGTGCCGCCGCAGGTGGTGTCGTCGGTGTCGACGGCGGCCTCGTTGAGGAGCGCCTCCGTGCCCTCGATGTCGCCGACGAGCGCGGGAGCGGCGCTCCACAGCACGGCGACGGCGCCCGCGAGGTGCGGGGCGGCCATGGACGTGCCGTTGAAGGCCGCGTAGCCGTCACCGGGGACCGAGGAGCGGACGTTCACGCCAGGAGCGGCGATGTTGGGCTTGACCAGGCCGTCTTCGCCGGCACCACGCGACGAGAAGGCTGCGATGTTGCCCGAGGCGTCGAACGCACCGACCGAGTACGAGCTCGTGTTGGCACCAGGCGACGACGTCGTCTGGCAGCCGGAGCCCGAGTTGCCCGCGGACCAGGCGCCGAACACGCCGGCGGCGGCCCAGGCAGCGGTGGTCTCCTCGTACCAGTCGTCGATGAAGCCCGCGGCGGTGTAGCCCCACGAGTTGTTCACGATGTTCGGGCGCTTCGACGGGTCGGGGTCGCTGCCGTCGACCTTCGTCGGGGCGACGATCCACTGGCCGGACTCGAGCAGCGCCGTGTCGGAGCAGCTGTCACAGCCGTTCGTGGCGATCCACTCGGCGTCGGGTGCGACACCGATCTGGTTGCCGGCGCCGTCGTCGCCGACCATGGTGCCCATGGTGTGGGTGCCGTGGCCGTTGGTGTCGAACGGGGCGGCGGCGGAGCCGCTGGTGTCCTGCCAGTTGTAGTCGTGCACGACCGAGCCGTCGGACTGCACGCCGCGGTACTGGTCGGCCAGCGCCGGGTGGTCGAACTGCACGCCGGTGTCGATGTTCGACACGACGATGCCCTGACCCGTGTAGCCCTGCTCCCACGCCTCGGGAGCGTTGATGAAGTCCAGGCCCCACTCGACGGCCTGGGGCGCCTTGTCGCTGACCGGGGTCCGCTTGACCGGGTCGACCAGCTCCAGCTTCACGGTCTCGCGGATGGCCTCGACCTTGGTGCTCGCCGCGAGCTCGTTGGCGAGCTCGAGTGTGCCGTCCTCGACCAGGATGCGGTTGCTGATCCAGTAGCTCTCGTAGTCCGCGTCAGCGGCCTTGAGCTCCTTGACCAGGCTGGCCTGCGAGGTCTTCGCCGTGGTGGTGAGCGCGTCGTAGACGTACTGACCGCGCTCGTCCCAGTCGGCGATGTTCTTGGCCGCCGTCAGGTTGGCCTCCTCCGCGAGCACGACCCAGAAGTCCGCGGTCTTGCGCTCGGTCAGCATCTCCCGGGCGAAGCTCGTGAACTTGTCGTCGGGGTCGGCCGCGACGGTCTTCGTCGTGGTGGCGGGCAGCGCTGATGTCGGGGACGTTCCTGCGAACGCTGCCGGAGCAACGCTCAGTGCTGATGTCGCGACGAGCGCGATGGCCGCTGTTGCGGTTGTCGCGCGCTTCGCGAGCGCGGTTCTGCGATGCATGAACCCTCCATTACCCGGCGCACCCACGGGATCGGGTGCGCTTGGACGGACCACGGTCGTGGGCCGTGCCCAACCGTCGTTTGCACAGGTCAGCGCAACAAGGTCGGATCAGGGTCAGGCATGGGTCATTTCTCGGTCAAAATGCGGTCAGGTGACCCTCGACAACTTTGTCAAGAGCGTCCAGGAAACTTCACCCGGGTCATTTACCGCAATTTCACCCCTTAACCTGCCATGAGTGGCGGAAAACCGTCAAGCAGGCGGGATTGTGTCATTTTGTCCACGCAATGGGAAGGTAACGAAAAATTGACCCCAGCGGTACGACCCGGGGGCAAACTGGCGCGCGCTGGCCAGGTTTAACCCGGTCCGCGACCGAACGGTCGACCATGGAGGGTGAGGCACGTGACGCACGACCCCGCACCAGGATCCACCCCAGGCCTTGTCGTCTGCGTGGGCCTTCCCTCGGACCAGATCATCGAGATCGCCCGCCTGCTCCGCGGGCAGGCGACCGTGCTCGCCACCCCGGACGTGGACGGCGCCCGCGCCGTCCTCAGCAACCAGAGCACGCCCCGCCGGCCCGGGGACGTCCCGTGGCACGGCCTCGGGGCGCAGCCCGAGCGGTTCGACAACCCCGGTCCGGCGGACGCGCAGCCCTACGGCCGCCACCTGTCCGAGCGCCCCGCCGACCGGCTGCCCGACAACCTCACCGGCACGGCGGGGCGCGCGGCAGCCGACGTCCTGGCCACGCCCCTGGTCGCCGACATGGCCCGTCCCGGCACGGGCCCGCTGCCCGCCGTCACCGGTTCGATCCCGATGGTCGCGCCGCCCGCCCTGGACCCGCTGGTCGCCGGCCCGCTGCTCGTCGACCTGGCCGGCCGCGAGGTCACGGCGCTGGGCCGGCGCGTGTACCTGTCGGCACGGGAGTTCGACCTGCTCGCGACGCTCGCGCTCGAGGCAGGGCGCGTGTGGTCGTTCGCCGAGCTCACCGCGCGGGTGTGGCAGCTGCCCTACCTCGGGGACTCCGACCCGGTGACCTCCGCGGTGAAGCGGCTGCGCAAGCGGCTGGCACCCGTGCGCGACGTCGAGGTCGCGTCGGTGCGCGGGGTGGGCTACCGGCTCAAGATCTGGGCCTAGGGGTCGCCCGGATCTCTCAACGGGGCTCGGGAAGGTCCAGCTCCCGCCGCAGCTCGGCCAACCCTCGTGTCCGTTCCTCGTCGCGGCTGTCCTCGACGTGCTCATGGAGAACGAGCACGAGTCTGCGGGCACGTTCGTACCGTTCCTCGCTCCACGACCTCAGACGCGCCAGCCCGTCAAGCACCGGACCGAGCTCCGCGGAGCGGGGGAACAGGTGGAAGCCGATGTCGACGAGCGCGGGACGACTGACCTCCTGGTGATACAGGGCCCCCTCGAACGGGTCCCGCACGACGGTGCCCTCACTCACGCCGCTGTTCTCCACCTGGTCGTAGACCACGTCCAGCCATGGTTCGCCTGCCACCAGCTCGCCGAACCGGATGGCGACCCAGGGGTACAGCCCCTGTGTCCCGCTCGTTGCCTTGTGGGCTTCTCCGCGGGCGTAGTCGAGCACCCGGCCTGCCCTGTTCTTCTCGTCCTGCCCGATGAGCACGTGCCCTTCGAGGTAACCCGCATAGCCGGCGAACAGACCGTCGCACATCTCCCGCGCAGTGTGCAGTGGCTTCAGCGCCCCGGCTGGATCGCCGGTCCGCAGCAGGAGGTTGCCCAGCAGGATGTTGGCCAGGTCCTCGGTCTCCAGGCGCTCGTGGACCTCGATCGCCTGCTCGAACCGCTCCCGGGCCGTGTCCAGGTCCCCGGTGAGCTGGGCTGCCAGGCCGCGGACGAGCACACCGGAGTCCGCGGCGGCGTCCGACTGGAACTCCGGGGTGAGCATCACCGCGGCCAACGGGCCGTGCCACGGGTCCTCGCCGGCGGCGACCTGCTCCAGCCACTGCCGCCAGGAACCTGCGAGCCCGCTCTCGCCGAGCTCGATGCCCGCCAGAGCCATGGCGGCCTCCCCGGAGATCGCGGTTCGTCCTGCACCGGCGACCGAGGTCAGCAAGGCCCGTGCCTCCTCGACCTCGCCCGCGCGGTATGCAGCGGTCCCACGCTCGACCTCGTCCGACACCGGGGTCAGCGGGTCGGGAGGAAGCGGAAGTGCGCGTCCGTCGGAATCCAGCAGGGGGTGCTCTGTCATGCCGTTGCCTTTCCGTGAGGAAGCAGGTTCGCGCGGTGGCCCGTCGAGATCAGGCCGGGCGCGGGACACAGAGTGTCACGCCCCCGTCACCAGCCAGCGGTCGCCCCGCGCGCGCCAGCCGGTCGTGACGGCGCGGGCGGCCATGAACACGCCGGCGAACGCGAGCCAGAGCCAGGCGAGCCCGTGCGCGCCGTCGGGGGCCCAGGCGCCGACCGCGAGCGCGAACGGGAGGTAGGCCACGAGCGTCGCCATGCCCGCCCAGGCGAGGTAACGGCCGTCGCCGGCGCCGATGAGGACGCCGTCGAGCACGAAGACCCAGCCCGCCATCGGCATGAGCACGCCGCACACGGCGATGCCCAGGGCGATGGCGACCCGCACGTCGGGGTCGGGCGAGAAGAGCGGGGCGATCCACCAGCCGGCCGCCGCCAGGAGGAGGCCGATCGCGCCGCCCGCGCCGACGCCCCACTGCAGGCAGCGGCGCAGCACCTGGCGCACGTGACCGACGTCGCCGGCCCCGAGGCCGTGCCCCACCAGGGCCTGGGCCGCGATGGCGAGGGCGTCGAGCGCGAAGGCCGCGAGGCCCCACAGGGAGCTCACCACCTGGTGCCCGGCGAGCGCGACGTCGCCCAGACCAGTCGCGACGACGACGGTCACCAGGATCGCGGCGCGCAGGCTGAGCGTCCGGATCACGAGCGGGACGCCGGCCCGCGCGCCCGACAGGATGCCCGCCCGGTGCGGGCGCAGGCTCGCGCCCCGGGCCCGGGCGCCGCGCACCACGATCACGCCGAGCACGACGGCCATGAGCAGCTGCGTGATCGCCGTGCCCAGGCCCGAGCCGGCGATCCCGAGGCCCACCCCGTAGACGAGCGCGATGTTCAGCACCGTGTTGAGCACGGCTCCCGCGGCGGCGACGACGAGCGGCGTCCGGGTGTCGCGGAGCCCGCGCAGCACGCCGGTCGCGGCCTGGACCAGGAGCATCCCCGCGAGCCCCGGCGCGGACCACCGCAGGTAGGTCACGGCGTGCCGCGCGACGTCGCCGTCGGCGCCCAGCGCGGACACCGTGAGCGGGGCGGCGAGCAGCAGCACGACGACGAGCACGGCGCCGATCCCGAGGGCGAGCCACATCCCGTCGACGCCGGACTGCAGCGCCGCCCGCTCCTTGCCCGCGCCCGTGAGCCGGGCCACGGACGCCGTCGTCGTGTACGCGAGGAAGATGCACAGCCCGACGAGGGTGAGGAGCACGTTGCTCGCGAGCGACAGGCCGGCGAGCTGGGCGGTGCCCAGGTGGCCGACCACCGCGCTGTCGACGAGGACGAAGACGGGTTCGGCGATGAGGGCACCCAGGGCGGGTACCGCGAGGGCGAGGATCTCCCGGTCGATGGACCGCGGGAGAGCGGGGGTGTGGCGAGGCTCGCCCAACTTTCTTTCCTCCACAGGCTGGGGGTTGCGAATACGCAGGTCAGAGGCCATGTCGATGTTTTACACAGGGGTTATCCACAACTGGGGACAGGGTTGTCCACCCACTTGTGCACAGCCTGGGCCACCTTTCCACATGGATGTGCACAGGCCCGTCCACAGGTCTCGTTGCACTCGGGTGCGCGGAGGCTTAGCGTCAGCGGAGCTTGCTTGCTGGTCTGATGTCCGTGGGGACTGTCGTGCACGACACAAGGGCGTGTCGTACGTGATGTCCCGAGAGTGTCGGTGGCGAGGAGTAGAACAGGTGTAGGACATCGGTCCGAGCACACGCCCGACGTGTGATCGGACCACACTGATCAGGAAAGCGGAGGCGCGGATGTCGATCGAGGAGCTCGAGTCGAGCTACTCCGGCGGGAGTCCCGGCCTCGACCGTACGCCGCCGCAGGACGTCCCGGCGGAGATGAGCGTGCTGGGCGGCATGCTGCTGTCCAAGGACGCGATCGCCGACGTGATCGAGCAGATCCGCGGCAACGACTTCTACCGGCCGGCGCACGAGGCCATCTACGACGCGATCATCGACCTGTACGGTCGCGGCGAGCCGGCCGACGCCATCACCGTGGTCGCGGAGCTGCAGCGCCGGGGCGAGCACGCCCGCGTGGGCGGCGCCCCGTACATCCACGACCTCATGGCAGGCGTGCCCACGGCCGCCAACGCCGGGTACTACGCCAAGATCGTGCGCGAGCGCGCCATCATGCGCCGCCTGGTCGAGGCCGGCACGCGCATCGTGCAGATGGGCTACGCCACCGACGGCGGCGAGGTCGACGACGTCGTCAACAACGCGCAGGCCGAGGTCTACGCGGTGACCGAGCGGCGCGCGTCCGAGGACTACCTGCCCCTGGCCGAGATCATCGGCCCCACCTTCGACGAGATCGACGCCGCCCAGGGCCGCGGCGAGGGGCTCACCGGCGTGCCCACGGGCTACTCCGACTTCGACCGCCTGACCAACGGCCTGCACGGTGGCCAGATGATCGTCGTCGCCGCCCGGCCTGCCGTCGGCAAGTCGGTCCTCGGCATCAACGTCGCCTCGCACGCGGCCATCCACCACGAGATGGCCGCCGTCATCTTCTCCCTGGAGATGAGCCGCAACGAGATCGTCATGCGAATGCTGGCGGCCGAGGCTCGCGTGCCGCTCACCAAGATGCGCAGCGGCAACATGGACGACGGCGACTGGCAGAAGCTCGCCGCCACGATGGGCAAGGTCTCCGACGCCCCGCTGTTCATCGACGACTCGCCGAACATGTCGCTGATGGAGATCCGCGCCAAGTGCCGGCGCCTCAAGCAGAAGCACGACCTCAAGCTCGTGGTCATCGACTACCTCCAGCTGATGTCGTCCGGCAAGCGCGTCGAGTCGCGTCAGCAGGAGGTCTCCGAGTTCTCGCGTTCGCTCAAGCTCCTCGCGAAGGAGCTCGAGGTGCCCGTGATCGCCATCTCGCAGCTGAACCGTGGCGCCGAGCAGCGCAGCGACAAGAAGCCGCAGATGTCCGACCTCCGTGAGTCCGGCTCCATCGAGCAGGACGCCGACGTCGTGATCCTGCTGCACCGCGAGGACGCCTACGAGAAGGAGTCGCCGCGCGCCGGCGAGGCCGACCTGATCGTGGCCAAGCACCGTAACGGCCCCACCGACGTGATCACCGTGGCATTCCAGGGCCACTACCAGCGGTTCGTCGACATGCAGGTGTGAGCCGCCGCGTCAGGTTAACTGCTGGAGGCCGACCGTCGCCAGGAGCTCGACCTGTCCGGCGGCCGCACTACCGGGTGCGGCCGTGTAGACGAGCAGGCGCAGGTCGCTGTCGCGGACGGTGAGGATGTCGCAGTCCAGGGTGATCGGCCCGATGTCCGGGTGCAGAAAGGTCCGGCTGACCGGCGCAGGCTGCGGCGGCACCCGCTGCTCCCACAGCTCCGCGAAGTCGGGGCTCACCTCCTGGAGCTCCGCGATGAGGCCGCGCAGGAGGGTGTCCTGCGGGTAGCGCACCCATGCCTCCCGGAGGTCGGCCACGACCTCCAGCCGCAGGAGCCGTTCCTCCTCGTCGGTCCGCACGTACCGGGTGGGCGTGTTCATGAACGTCGTCCACGCGAGGTTCTGCTCCCGCAGCGGCAGCATCGTCGTGTCACCGGTCAGGGCGTAGCCCATGGAGTTGGAGAGCACGCACTGCCACGACGCGTCGACCACGGTGACGGGGGTGTCGGTCAGGCGGTCCAGGATGCGCTGGACGCTGGGCGTGATGTGCCGCTTGATCTGCCCCGGCAACGGCTCGGCCTGGTCCGCCAGCCGGAACAGGTGCGCACGCTCCTGGTCGGACAGCCGGAGCACCCGGGCCAGCGACATCAGCACCGAGCCCGACGGCTGCCCGGCGCGCCCCTGCTCCAGGCGCGCGAGGTACTCGACCGAGAGGCCCGCGAGCTCCGCGACCTCCTGACGGCGCAGGCCAGGGACGCGGCGCCGGGGGCCCGCGGTCAGCCCCGCCTCGGCCGGCGACACCCGGTCGCGCCAGACGCGCAGGCTGCCGGCGAGCTCTCGTGAGTTCACGACCACGTCACCAGTCGTACCATGCGGCGGCGCGGCGCAGGGTAGCCCTGTCAGTACGCCCCTCGTGCGGTCCCTTTTGCCGCGGCGGACGCGCGGCAAGACTCGTCGGCATGAGCACTGACACGACAGGCACGGCTCCGCGGACCGCAGGGATGACCCCCGACGAGCTGCGCGACTTCTACCGCCGGTACATCGAGCTGGCGAACAACCGCGACTTCGACCGCATGGACGAGTTCGCGCACGACGAGGTCATCATGAACGGCACCCCGGTCTCCCGGGACGACATGGTGGCGGAGTTCCGCCGGCACACGGACGCCGTCCCCGACCTCTCCTGGGAGGTCCAGGAGCTTCTGGTCGACGGCACCCACGTGGCGGCCCGCCTCGTCGACACCGGCACGCCGGTCGCCGAGTGGAACGGCCTCGCGCCCACCGGGGCGACCGTCACCTTCGCCGAGACCGCGTTCTACGAGGTCGTCGACGGCCGGTTCAAGCACATGTGGTACCTGATGGACGGGGTGGCGCTGCAGGCACAGCTCACCGCGTAGGGTTCACCCGCGCGACGCCGCGGGGGCCGGTCCGGGCGCAGGCCCGGAC
>NZ_JBHVEG010000064.1:0-31991 GCF_042802395.1 Promicromonospora sp. NPDC057488 | reverse complement strand
GTGTGTGAGCACCGGACGTGAGGTCGCCCGGTGCTCACACACCGCGGGGCTGCGTCGTCAGACCGGTGTTCAGGTCGTGGCGGCGAGCGCGGGCGGGCCCGCCCCCGCCACGACACAATGAGGACGGACCGGAGGAAGACCGATGAGGATCGCAGTCGCAGGCGGAACGGGAGCGGTCGGCAGGCACACCGCTCGGGCGGCGCGCGAGCGCGGGCACGACGTGGTGGTGCTCTCGCGGGCGGACGGCGTGGACGTCACCACCGGCCGCGGGCTGACGGCGGCGCTGCGCGACGCGGACGCCGTCGTCGACGTCACCAACACGACGACGTTCTTCGCGCGGACGTCGCGCCGGTTCTTCGAGGCCGCCACGCACCACCTGCTCGCGGCCGAGCAGGCGAACGGGGTGGGCCACCACGTGGCCCTGTCCATCGTGGGCATCGACGACATGGACGCGTCGTACTACGCGGGCAAGGTCGCCCAGGAGCGCGCCGTGCGGGCCGGCCAGGTGCCGTACACGATCGCGCGGGCAGGGCAGTTCCACGAGTACGTGGGCCGGCTCCTGTCCAGCCAGAAGGGTCCGGTGGCCGTCATGCCCACCGCGCCGATGCGGCCGGTCGCCGCGCGCGAGGTGGGGGAGCACCTCGTCGCCGTCGCCGAGGCCGGTCCCGTGGGGCGCGCCACGGATCTCGTCGGTCCGCAGGACGAGCAGCTCGCCGACCTGGCCCGGCGGCAGCTCGCCCACGAGGGCATCCGCCGCCGGGTCTGGGAGGTCACCCTGCCCCTGACCTACACCCGGGGGCTGGCCTCGGGGGCGCTGCGCGGCGGCGCGGACCGGATCGAGGCCCGGATCACCTTCGACGACTGGCTGGCGAGCGAGGACCACCGGCCGCTCGGCTGACGGCGCCCGCTCACCTGACGGCGCCCGCTCACCACCGCTCGTGCGGGATGCGCTCCAGGATCAGCAGCATGATGATGCCGCTGATCAGCATCGGGAGCCACTCCTCGTGCCCCTCCGCCACCTGGATCCCGCCGATCACCACGCAGGGCAGCGCCGCGAGGCCGACGAGCACGATCACGACCCGGACCGGTGTGGGGAACTTGGCCGGCTCGGGCGGGCGGAACTCGGCCCAGGGGGACTCGGCCGGAACTGTCTCGGTCGGGAGGGGCTCGGCCGGGAGTGTCTCGGCCGGGAGCATCTCAGCCGGCTCGGGCTCCGGTACGAGCCCGAGCCCTACCAGCTCCTCCTCGGTCAGGATCGGCCCCAGCGGGGTGACGGCGGTCGCGAGCGGGCCGTCGTCGTCCTGCCCGACCGCGTAGGCGACGCGCTCGCCGCGCTCCAGGCTCTGGTAGCCGTGCGTCAGGATCTCGACCTGGTGCACGCGCAGGCGCGGCCCGCCGTCGTCCGGCGCGACGACGCCCCACCCGGCCTCGGCGTCGTACCTCGTTACGGTCCCCTCGGCCATCACGTGCCCCCTGTGCTGTGTGGTCGTGCGCGTGGTCGTGCGTGTGGTCGTGGTCGCGCGGTGCGGGTCGTCCGCCGAGACGCTAATGCTGCGGCGACGCCGCGTCCAGGACCGCCCGGCAGTTCCGTCCCGCTAGGCTCCCGTGTGCCACGAGGAGAGGTACCCGGATGACGTTCAGCGAGACCGCACGCGCGGCGTTCCGGCGCGGGGACGACGACGCCGTCGCGCGCCTGGCCCACGACGAGGCCGAGCGGGCCCGCGCGGCCGACGACCTGCCCGCCCTCGTCGAGGCGCTGTACATGCGGTCCCGGCTGGCGATCCGCGCCGGCGACCTCGACGAGGCGGCGCGGATCGCGCAGGCAGCGCTGGCCGCCGCCGTCCGGACCGGCGACCGCGGCCTGGAGGAACGCCCGCGGCACGTCCTGGCCGGCGTGACCCGCATGGCGGGCGACCTGCCCCGCGCCCGCGTGCTCTACCAGGAGAGCATCGAGCTCAACGAGGCCCTCGGCAACGCCGACACCGTCACCTCCGAGCTGCACAACCTCGCGTTCACCGAGCTGGGCCTCGGCGAGCGGGCGGCGGCGCGCGAGCGGTTCGCGACCAGCCGCGCCCGCATCGTCGCCGGGCACTACCGCGACTTCGTCCCCTACGCCTACGTCGGGGCGGGCGCCCTGGCCGTGGCCGACGGCGACCTGCCCCGCGCCGCCCGCCTGCTCGGCCTCGCGGAGCGCGCCTTCGCCGACCTGGGCCAGGTCCCCGACCCCGACGACGCCGCCGAGCTCGCCGCGGTCGAGGCCGCCGTCCGCGCCGGGCTCGGTGACGGCGGCCTGGCCGACGGCCGCGCCGCCGGATCCCGTCTCGACCCGTGGGAAACGCTGGTGCTCGCGGTGCGCGACGGCATCGAGCTCGGTGTACCACAAACCCCCTGACCAGCAAGAACGCCCGCACGCTCCGCCTCCGGCCCCAGGAGATGAAAGTGTTCGAGATGAGAAATGCCGGCCCTTCCGCACCACCCGACGCTCATGGTCGGATGACCCCCATGAACCCGCAGACCACCCGGCACGCCGCCACGCTGGAGGACCACACCGGGCTGACGTCGCTCACGGAGATCACCAGCAGCCCCGACCCGCAGGCGCACTACACGCGCCTGCGCGCGCAGTGGGGGGAGGTGGCGCCGGTCGAGATCGAGCGCAAGGACGACGTCGTGGTGCCGGCCTGGCTGGTGCTCGGGCACGCGGAGAACTGTCACGTGATGCGCTCCGAGGTCGACTTCAGCCGGAACGCGGCGAACTGGCGCTGGAACCGCGAGAACCTGCTGCCCGCCGGTACCGCGATCGGCACGTTCGCCCCGCCCGCGCCACGGCCGACGTCCTTCTACCACGACGGCCCCGAGCGCGAGCGGCTGCGTGCGCCGCTCGACGACGCGCTGGCCGCGCTCGACGAGCGCGCCGTGCGGGACCAGACCCGGTACATGTGCGAGCGCGTCATCGAGCGGATGGGCGACTCCGGGTCCGGCGACCTCGTGAAGGTGTACAGCCGGCCCGTCGGGTTCCTCGCGATGACCACCACGCTCGGGTTCGACCTGGAGACGGGGGCGAAGCTCATGGCCGACTCCGCCGCCGTGGTCAGCGGCGACGGCGAGCAGGTCGCCAAGGCCCAGGCGTCCACGGCTGCGATCGTCATGGAGCACATCGGCCAGCGCCGGCAGGACGGCGGGCAGGACCTCATCGGGCACCTGGTCGGCCACCCCAACTTCGCGCACGACGGCGAGATCGCCACCAGCGCGATCGTGCCCGTGAGCGCGGCGGCGATCTTCCTGACCGCCTGGATCACCCAGACGCTGCACCAGATCCTCGCCGACCGGGAGCTGTCGGCCCGGATGTCGGGCGGCCGGCTCACGCTGGACGGCACGCTCGACCAGGTGCTGTGGCGCCGGTCGCCCATCGCCCAGTCCCCGGCGCTGCGCTACGCCCGCAACGACGTGCAGCTCGGCGGGCGCTCGATCCGCAGGGGCGACGCGCTGGTGCTTGCGATCGCCGCGGCGAACGCCGACCCCGCCGTGCACACCGACGACCTGTGGGACGAGGTGGACAACCGCTCCCACCTGTCCTGGGGCACCGGGCCGCACGCCTGCCCGGCGCCCCGGCTGGCCCGGCTGATCGCCCGCACCGCCGTCGACCACCTGCTGCGGCACCGGGACGTGCAGCTCGCCGCGCCCGAGAGCAGCCTGCCCGCGGCCGCCTCGCCGTGGGTGCGGCACGCGGAGAAGCTCCCGGTGACCTGGGAGCGGGCGACCGACCGCGGGGCGTTCCGCTAGCCCAGCACCTAGCCCAGCACCGCGGGCAGCCGCACCGGCCCGTTGGCGACGAACCCGGGCACCTGGCCGTGGTCGCCGTCCGGGTCGACGAGCCGCAGGTCGGGGAAGCGCTCGAAGAGCGCCCGCAGGGCGGTCTCGGCCTCGAGCCGGGCCAGCGGCTCGCCCACGCAGTGGTGCGCGCCGGCGCCGAAGGCGAGGTGCGTGCGGTCGGCCCGCGCGGGGTCGAAGGCCGCGGGCTCGGCGTGCACGGCCGCGTCGCGCCCCGGGGCGCCGAACACGGCGATGATCGGGTCGCCCTTGGCGATGGGCACGCCGCCGAGCTCCAGGTCCTCGACCGCGAACCGCAGGGGGATGTAGATCACCGGGGGCGCCACGCGCAGCGTCTCGTCGACCACGGCCGACCAGGTCACCTCGCCCGAGCGGACGGCGGCCAGCACGTCCGGGTGGGTCAGCAGCAGCCGGATGGCGGAGGCCAGCAGGTTCACGGTGGTCTCGTGGCCGGCCACGAGCATGAGGTTCGCGGTCGAGACGGCCTCGTCGTCGGGCAGCTCCGCCGCGACGGTGCTGATCAGGTCCTCGCCCGGCTCCGCGCGCTTGGCGTGGACGAGCGCGGCCAGCATCGACCGCAGCTCGAGCTGGGCGGCGCCCTGGGCCTCGCGCGAGGCGCCGGTGTTGATCAGGGTGTCGGCGCACCGGCGCATGTCCGCGCGCTGGTCGTCCGGCACGCCGAGCAGGTCGCAGATCACCTCGACCGGGATCGTCGCGGCGAAGACCTCGCGCAGGTCCACCTCGGCGCCGCCCTTGCCGGCGTCGGCCAGGGCCTCCAGCGCCGCGGTGGTGGCCGCCGTGACGCGCGGCTCCATCGCCCGGGTCCGGCGCGCCGTGAACGACCGCGCCGCCACCTTGCGCATCGCGCGGTGCTCGGTGCCGTACGCGTTGAACATCGACCGCCCGGTCACCCACGTGTACAGCGGCCACTGCGGCGTGATGTCGCCGTCGAGCAGCGCCGCCCAGTGCTGCCGGGCGTCCTTGGAGATCTTGGGGTCCACGAGCATCGGGCGCAGCAGGGCCAGGTCGGTCACGGCCCACGCCTCCACCCCGCCGGGCAGCGCGACCCGGGTGACCGGCCCCCGCTCCCGCAGCCGCGCTACCTCTTCCAGCGGCGCCCTGCCGGTGGCATCCAGGACCAGCGTCTCCACGAGCACTCCTCACGACGAACGACGTATTGCGGAACCAGTCAGTGGCCCAGTCTTTGCCGTGATGCCCGCTTTGTCCATATCGGCGGGGGCGATGAGCGGAGGCGATGCTCCGTCAGTCGAAAAGACGGCGGAACACGTTCGTGTCCGCGAGGTCGACCAGCTCGTCGCCACGCCCCGACATGATGGTGCGGATCGCGTACAGCGTGAAGCCCTTGACCTGCTGGGCGTTGACCGCCGGCGGGATGGACAGCTCCTGGCGGGCGGTGACGACGTCGACCAGCGCCGGGCCGTCGTGGTCGAACGCCTCGCGCAGGGCGCCCTCCAGGTCGTCGGGCTGCTCCACCCGCCGGCCGTGGATGCCCATCGCGTTCGCGACTTCGGCGAAGTTCGGGTTGTCGAGCTGGGTGCCGTAGTTCACGAACCCGGCGGCCTTCATCTCGACCTCGACGAAGTTCAGCGACGAGTTGTTGAACACCACGACCTTCACGGGCAGCTTGTACTGCCGCAGGGTGAGCAGCTCGCCCAGCAGCATGCCGAGTCCGCCGTCACCCGCCAGCGCGACCACCTGCCGGTCCGGGAACGCGGACTGGGCGCCGATCGCGTGCGGCAGGGCGTTGGCCATCGTGCCGTGGTTGAACGAGCCGATGAGCCGCCGCCGGCCGTTCATCGTCAGGTAGCGCGCGGCCCACACGACGGGTGAGCCGACGTCGGGGATGAACACGGCGTCGTCGCTCGCCAGCTCGCTCACCAGCCGCGCGACGTACTGCGGGTGGATGGGCTCGCGGTTGCGGTCGTTGTCGGCCAGCTCGTCGAGGCTCTTGCGGGCCCGCGTGTAGTGCTTGATCGAGGAGTCGAGGTGCCGGCGGCTGCTCTTGTCGTCCAGCCGCGGGAGCAGGGCCTCGATCGTGTCGCCGACGTCGCCCACCAGGCCCAGGTCGATCGGCGTGCGCCGGCCGAGCTGCTCGCCGCGGACGTCGACCTGCACCACCTGCGCCTTGGACGGGTAGAACTGCGGGTACGGGAAGTCGGTGCCGAGCATGAGCAGCGCGTCGCAGCTCTCCATGGCGCGGTAGCCGGAGGCGAAGCCGAGCAGGCCCGTCATACCGACGTCGTACGGGTTGTCGTACTCCAGGAACTCCTTGCCGCGCATCGCGTGCACGACCGGCGCCTTGAGCTTCTCAGCGATCTGCAGCACCTGCCGGTGGGCGCCCTCGGTGCCGGCGCCGCCCAGGATCGTCACCCGCCTGGCGTCGTTCAGGATCTGCGCCGCGATCCCGAGCTCGTGCTCGCCGGGGCGCACCACGGGCTGCGCGGCCCGGATCGGCGCGGACTTCTTGCGGCCCACGTTCTCGGCCAGGAAGATCTCGCCCGGGACCACGACGACGGCGACGCCGCGCTTCTCGACGGCGGTGCGCATCGCGATCTCGAGCACGCGGGGGAGCTGCTCGGGCAGGCTCACGAGCTCGGTGTAGACGCTGCACTCGCGGAACAGCTCCTGCGGGTGGGTCTCCTGGAAGTAGGTGCTGCCGATCTCGGTCGCGGGGATGTGCGCCGCGATCGCGAGCACGGGCACCCGGCTCCGGTTGGCGTCGTACAGGCCGTTGACCAGGTGCAGGTTGCCCGGCCCGCAGCTGCCCGCGCACACGGTCAGCTCCCCGGTCAGCGCGGCCTCGGCCGCCGCCGCGAACGCCGCCGCCTCCTCGTGGCGCACGTGCTGCCAGGCCACCTTGTCGGTGCGGCGGATCGCGTCGGTGAACCCGTTCAGCGAGTCGCCCGGCAGGCCGTAGACCCGCTCGACCCCCGCGTCCTCGATGATCTCGACGATGGTCTCGGCAACGTTC
This sequence comes from Promicromonospora sp. NPDC057488, assembly GCF_042802395.1. Classification (NCBI taxonomy): domain Bacteria; kingdom Bacillati; phylum Actinomycetota; class Actinomycetes; order Micrococcales; family Promicromonosporaceae; genus Promicromonospora; species Promicromonospora sp. NPDC057488. The sequence goes on along the minus strand of NZ_JBHVEG010000064.1, from coordinate 25,171 downwards.
GTCATGGGTGCGCCCCCTGGCCGATCGACGTTCGCGCTGCTCGGGCGGTGCCTCCCGGGTCAGCAGGTCCCGACGAACGTATGCCGCGGCCCTCCGCGTCGCAACGCCGGGCGGCGGGTCACCCGCCAGTTGCGTGGAACGGGCGGGCCGCGCGTCCTACGCTCGGGCGTATGGCGTCCGTACCGGTGTCCGACGACGTGCTGGCGTGGCTGCTCGACAGCGACCCGGCCCTGCGCTGGCAGGTCGAGAGGGACCTGCTGCGCGCGCCCGCCGACGTCTGGCAGGCCACGCGGGCGCGCATCGCGACCGAGGGGTTCGGGGCCCGCCTGCTCGCGCTGCAGGACGAGGCCGGCACCTGGGCCGGCGGGGCGTTCTTCCCGGCCGGCTTCGACTTCGACGGCCCGGAGGCGCAGCCCGGCGCCGGGCAGCCGTGGACCGCCACCACGTGGTCGCTCAACACCCTGCGCGAGTGGGGCCTGGATCCGACCGTGCTGCGTGAGCGGGACACCGCCGCCCTGATCGCCGCCAACACCCGGTGGGAGTACGGCGACCTGCCCTACTGGGGCGGCGAGGTCGATGCCTGCATCAACGGGTTCACGCTGGCCAACGGCCTCTGGCTCGGGGCGGACGTCGCGGGCATCGCCGACTGGTTCGTCGCGCACCAGATGGCCGAGGGCGGCTGGAACTGCGAGTGGGTCGAGGGGTCGACCCGCGCCTCGGTGCGGTCCACGCTCAACTCGCTCAAGGGCCTGCTCGCCCACGAGGAGGCGACGGGCGGCACGGACGCCGTCCGCGAGGCGCAGCGGCGGGCCGAGGAGTACCTGCTGGAGCGGCACCTCATCCACCGGCTGACCACCGGCGAGCCCCTCGCCGACTGGGTGTTCCGGCTCGCCTACCCGTTCCGCGCGTTCTACGACGTGCTCACCGCCACCGACTACTTCCGCGCGGCGTCGCTGCTGCGCGACACACCGCCCGACCCGCGCGTGGCCGAGGCCGTCGAGCTGGTGCGCTCGCAGCGGCAGCCGGACGGCACCTGGCTGCAGGCCCGGCGCCACCCCGGCCGGGTGTGGTTCGAGGTCGACGTCGACGCGGGGCAGCCGTCGAAGTGGCTCACGTTCCACGCGACGCGCGTGCTCGGCTGGTGGGACGACGCGGTGCACGGGAGCTGCTGAGGCTCACCGATCGTCCGCCGAATCGATCACTATCGATCAGAATGTTGACCTCGACATGGGTGTCGACCTACGTTCGGGCGGAGCGCAGCGCGAGGTGGTCGGTCGAACCGATCACGAACGATCATCGGTGATCGTCGCCTCGCGCGCCGGACCAGTCAACGACGACGACGGAGAGTGCCCCATGCCACGTCCCCACCGCCGCACGGCCAGATCCACCGCGGTCGCCGCAGTCCTCGTCCTCGCCGCGGGCGGCCTCCTGGCCCCCAGCGCGAGCGCGAGCGCACCGCGCGACGCGACCACGACGCCGTCATCGGCCACCACCACGTTGCCGGTGCTCCGGCTCGACGACCCGGCGATCGACTGGCGAGAGCTGCTGGTCGACGGCGACGACGTGCAGCGCGGGGCCGACGGCACCGCGTTCAACACGTTCGGCGGCTTCGGGTCGGTGTCCTGCAACAACACCTCCAACCTGCTGCTCGACTACAAGGAGGAGCAGCCCGAGGCGTACTGGCGCATCATGCGGATGCTCTTCGACCCCGAGACGGGCGCGGGGCTCAAGCACATCAAGGTGGAGCTCGGCGCCGACAGCAACTCGTCGTCGGGCGCGGAGCCGGCCACGAAGCGCAGCGCCGACGAGCCCGCGAACGTGCTGCGCGGCGCGGGCTTCCACTTCATCGCCGACGCGCTGTCGATCAACCCGGACATCGAGACCGAGGCGCTGCGCTGGGGCGAGCCGTCCTGGACCGGGAACGATCCCGTGAAGCGCTACCAGTGGTACAAGGAGACGATCGACGCCGCGTACGACACCTTCGGCGTCGAGTTCGACTGGATGAGCCCGTCGCAGAACGAGGTGCGCGGCGCGACCTACCAGGCGTCCGAGCTGGCGTGGACGGTCAAGTTCGCGCAGTGGCTGGAGCGGGACGCCGCCGCGCCGGACGCCCGCTACGACTACTCGAAGATCAAGATCGTGGCCCTGGACTCGTACCGGGAGGGCGACGCCGTCGCGGCCCGCATCCTGGCCGACCCGGCCGCCCTGGAGCAGGTGGACGCCCTCGGCTACCACTACGACATCGTGGGCGGCCCCAACGTGACCCGGCTGAACAAGGAGTTCGGCAAGGAGATCCTGTACTCCGAGGGCGTGGCGCCGATGATCGACCCGCAGTACCGTCTCGCCGCGGACCCGTCCCGGGGTGGCGTCGGGGGTACGGTCTCGGCCGCCGACATCGCCGACCGGTTCATCAACGCCTACCGCTGGAGCGGCGCGGGCGCCGACCCCGCGCACATGACGACGTTCCTGTTCCAGCCCGCGGTCAGCGCCATGTACGAGGGCACGCAGTACTCGCCCAAGCACCTCGTCCGCGCCTCCGACCCGTGGTCCGGCTACTGGGAGGGCGACGTCGGCCTGGTCGCCGTGCGGCACTTCCACCAGTTCGTCGGCGACGGCTGGGAGTACGTCGAGGGCGCCACGGGCGGCGACGGCACCAAGGGCGACGGCGGCACCAACGTGGACACCTCGACCCGCACCGTGCTCACGGCCCGCACACCCGCGGCCGCGGACGGCGAGGGCAGTGCCGACAGCGAGGACGGCGCCGACGGCGAGACGCAGTGGTCGCAGGTGCACGCGAACAACACCCGCACCGACCGGTACTTCGAGGTCAAGGTGGCCGACCTGGGCCCCGCCGACCGGCCGCTGTACGCGTGGGAGACGCGCGGGCCGGACGCCGGCCAGGAGTACGACGCGAACTACTTCCAGAACACCGGCGTCTACGAGCCGGTCCGCACCGAGACGATCGGCGGCGTCGAGCACGACGTCTACCGCGTCAAGGTCCCGGCGTACTCGATCCTGACGCTGTCGACGCTCGCCCACGGCGTGTCCGGCAGCACAGACGAGTATGTGCCGGGGGAGCTCGCGCCCGACACGGCCGACACGATCCTCCCGCTGCCGTACCGCGACGACTTCGAGTACGACGAGTACCCGGTCACCCGGGTCGGCGGCGAGCGGATGACCTACCTGGAGCGCCGCGGCGGCACGCCGCGCTACACGGCGGACCAGGACGGCGCCTTCGAGGTGGTCCGCGGCGACCGGCGCACGGGGCACGTGCTCCAGCAGCAGATCAACGCGGGCAACCGCGGGTTCACCTGGAACGTGTGGGGCAACGGGCGGCAGGACGTGCTCCAGACCGCGTCCCCGTCGACCGTGCTGGGCGACCACCGCTGGGCCGACTACGCGGCGGCCGTGGACTTCCGGCTCGACGACGTGGACCGCGACGCGAGCCTGGAGAACTTCGCGGGCCTCGGAGTGCGGCAGACGTACGCGCGCGGTGGCGACCAGGCCACCTACGCCGTCCGCGTGCACGAGGACGGCCGCTGGCAGCTCCGCAAGCTCGACCAGGTCGTGGCCTCGGGCACCGTGGCCGGGTTCGACGGCGGCCGCTGGCACGAGCTAGCGGTCGAGGCGCGCGAGAACGTCGTCACCGCGACGCTCGACGGCGTCCGCCTGACGCGGTACACGGACACGTCCGCCAACCCGGTGCTGGCCGGCCGCATCGCCCTGACCAGCGGGTTCTACAACACGCAGTACGACAACCTGGCGGTCACCCCGGTGCAGGGCTACGCCTGGGCCGCGGAGAAGATCGACGACGCCGACCCGCGCCTTACCTACCCGGACGGGTTCACCTTCACCCAGGCGGGCTACGCGCACTTCAACCGCACGCAGCACGTGCTCGCGGCGGGCCGGTCGGTGACCGTCCCGTTCCGGGGCACCGGGATCAACCTGTTCGGCGCCACGGCCGCCGCGACCCTGGAGGTGAGCGTCGACGGCGCCGCCCCGCGGACCGTGCAGGTCGGGCCGGTGGGCACGCGCGAGACGTCCTACTGGCTACGCGGCCTGGGCAACCGGCAGCACACGGTCACGGTCCGGGTGGTCAGCGGCACGTTCACCCTGGACGGCGTCGACGTGCTGACCCCGGGGCGGTCCTGACCTGGGTTGGTCCTGACCGGGCGCCACAGTGAGCTCGGTCAGTTGTCTCGAGACCGGTCAGTTGACCGACCGGTCTCGAGGCAACCGACCGATCTCAGCGATCCTGCGCCTGAGGGGGCTGCCCAGGGGATATTGCTCAGGGGATATTGCTCAGCGGGTAGGCGATGCCCGTGCCCGCGTCCACCAGGGCTGCGCGGGACAGGGTGCCGGTCAGCGGGACGATCTCGTAGACCGCCTCCAGCACCAGCGGCGTCTGGTCCAGCCGGGCGCGCGTCGCCACGGTGACGTGCGGCGTCCAGACGCCGGGCACGTAGTGCTTGTGCAGCTCCTCGTCGGTGGCGCCCAGCGCCTCGACCACCCGCTCCTGGCGCGCCGCGAGCACGCTCGTGACCGCCGGGACGAGGCTCATCCGGCCGCGCCGGAACGCGGCGACGGCGTCGAACCGCACCGGCGTCGGCCCGGCGTCGGGCAGGGCCTCGACGGCGGCCCGCACCTTGTCCAGGTCCCAGGAGCGCAGCACCGCCAGGGAGAGGTGCGGCAGGTGCCGGCGGTGGGTGTGCGTGGCGAGGGTGGGCACGCCCTGGTCCTCGAGCCGCTGCCACAGCCGTCGCAGGACCCGCTCGGTCGGCCTGTCGAACAGCAGGCAGATCGCCAGCGCCACGAGGTCAGCCTAGGCGGTGGTGCCGGATCACGATCCGACGGACGCCAGGCGGACGGGCACGCCGGACGCGCCGTCGGGCCCCGACGGCTTGGTCGCCGCGAGCCGGCCCAGCACGGAGAGCCCGGAGCACCGGGCGCCGAGCGACTCCAGGGCGGCCGCCTCGCGGTCCGCGTCGAGGTCGGCGACGAAGAGCAGGAACACGTAGTCGACGCTGTCCCGCACCGGCCGGGCGACGATGTTCTCGAGGTTGCAGCCCAGGTCCGACAGGGGTCCGAGCAGCGCCGCGAGGCTGCCGGGCGCGTTCCGCTCCGGCAGGGCGGCGAAGACGGTCGTCCAGCGCTCGGTCGACGGCCGCACGTCGTCGCGGGTCACGAGCCCGAACTGGGTGATCGCCCCCGCGCCGTCCTCGACCTCGGTGGCGATGGTCGCCACGGGGTACAGCTCCGCGCAGACGGGCGCCGCGATGGCCACCTCGCCGGGCGCGAGCGAGGCGCAGGCCTCGGCGGTCGAGGAGGTGACGCGGCTGGGCACGCCGAGCGAGCTCACGTACCTGGCGCACTGGGCGAGGGCGTGCGGGTGGCTCGCCACGACCTCCGGCGCGACGTCGGCGCTCAGGGCGTAGGCGTTGAAGGTCACCGGCACGAGGACGTCGGCCACGATGCGGCTCTGGGTGGTGAGCAGCAGCGAGTCCCACGTGGGCAGGACCACGCCGTTCACCGTGTTGTCGACGGGGACGACGGCGCCGTCGATCGTGCCGTCCTCGACCTGGGCGATCGCCTGGGCCTGCGTCGCCAGCGCCACGAGCTCGGTGCCGGGGCACAGCTCCCGGGCCGCCGCGTGCGTGAACGTTCCTTCTGGGCCGAGATAACCGATGGCCACGGATCCTCCTGTGTCGTCCTGCCTGCGTGCTCAGGTACCGCGCGGCGTCACCGCCGCGCGCCCATCTTCGTCAAGAACTGCTCCTGGAGCGGGCTCAGGCCCGCCGCCCCGCTGATCTTCATCCCTCGGCAGCTGATCCGCTGGTTGGCGTCGCTCTGCAGGGCGAGCTCGTCCAGCCGGGCCCAGCCGACCGTACTCCAGGACCGCACGTACCCGTCGAGGCTGCCGCTGACCAGGACGTCGTCCTGCCACTGGAAGGCGAGGCTCCAGACCGCCGCCTCGTGCGCGTCGATCCGCCGGACCAGAGCCGGGTTCGCCGCCTCGTCCGAGACGTCCCAGATCCGGACGACGCCGTCGGAGTCGCCGCTGGCGAGCAGCCTGCCGTCGGGGCTGTAGGCGACGGACCACACGATGGTCTCGTGCCCGGTGAGCACGGCGCGCTCGCGACGCGACCCGACGTCCCACAGGCGGACCGTCCCGTCGTTGCTCGCGGAGGCGACGGTGCGGCTGTCCGGGCTCCAGGCGACGCCGTTGACGAGGCTGCCGTGCCCCTCGAAGCGCTCGACGCAGCGCAGCTGCAGGCCGTCGGACGGGTCGGTCGTGATCCGCCAGAGCCCCACGGTCGCGTCGAAGCTGCCGGTCGCGAGCCAGGCGCCGTCCGGTGCGGCGTTGATCGAGTACACCGTGGCGCGGTGCTCCCGCGCCGACTTGAGCTCCGTGCCGTCGTCGACGGACCAGGCCCGCACCAGGGAGTCGCTCCCCGCCGTGAAGAGGTACCGGCCGGCCGGGTCGAAGGCGACGTCGTAGACCGTGTTGGTGTGCCCCTCGAGCACCCGCCGTGCCGACGGGTGGTGGGCCGGCACGTCCGTGCGCCACACCGTGGCGGTGTGGTCGAAGCTGCCCGCGGCGACGGTCCGGCCGTCCAGGGTGAGCTGGACGCTGGTCAGCGAGTCCGACGGCCCGCGCAGGCGGTGCAGCTCGGAGGCAGTGCCGGTGCCGGTCCCCGTGGTGTCCTGGACGCTGACGCTGTTGTCGCCGAACGTCACCGCACGCGTCCCGGCGCGGCTGACGGCCACCCCCTTGCCCGACGAGCGCACCCCGAGGTTCAGGTCCTTGAACGTCACGTCCGTGAAGTCGGTGGAGGTGAGCTGGGCGTCGGTGACGTTCATCGAGACCACCGTCGAGCCGGCGAAGCTCGACCCCCGCAGGTGCGCCCCGCTCAGGTCGGCGCCCTCGATGACGAGGCCGGAGAAGTCGCGCCGCGACAGCCGGAACCGCAGCGCGTGCAGCAGGGAGAGCACGTTCCCGGCGGTGCAGGCGTCGTCGGTCCGGCCGCGCAGGGTCGCCAGGTGGTCGTAGAGGCGCTGCGCGTCCAGCGGTCTGCCGGTGAGGAACGCGACGATCTCGGGGGAGAGGCGGCGGGTCGCCAGGAGGTCGTACCTGCCCGCCGCGAGCTCCGCCGCGAGCCGGTCCGCGACGAAGAACTCGAGGAACGACTTGTGGGCGAACTGGTAGCGGCCGTGCGAGTCGCGCTGGAGGTAGGACTGCGTGGTGAGGTCGGCGGCGATGGCCTCGAGGAGGCCGGGGATGCGCACGTAGTTCTCGCCCGCGACGATCTCGGCGATCGCCTCGACGCGGACCTCCAGCGTGTCCTGCTCGAACATGGTCCAGGCGAGCTGCTGCATCAGCGGCCGTCGTTCGCGCGGGGAGATGGCCTGCGGCCGGTCCCGGCCCACCGCCTCGATCCAGCGGCTCGTGTACATGTCGTACAGCTCGGCGAGCGTCGCGCTGGTCCGCCCGCGCATGGCCGGCAGGATCTCCAGCACCATGTCCAGCACGAACGGCCGGCGGACGAGGTCGAGCAGGCCGTACGTATCGGTGATGAGGCTCCACCGTCGCCCCCAGTCGGCGGGGAACCGGGCCTGGAGGATGTCGCGGATCTGGTCCGTGCTGAAGTCCCGCAGGTACAGGATGTCGAACCGGCGGCCAGGGTCGCCGAGGAACACCTCCGACTCCTCGTGCACGTCGCGGAAGTAGAGGGTGCGCGACGTGATGACGACCTTGCTGGCCGGCTCGGCTAGGGCGCGCAGCCGCTCGAACGCCTGGGTCACCGTCTCGTGGGCGGCGCGGGGCATCTCGTCGAACCCGTCGCACAGGAGCAGGAGCAGCCCCTGCCGGTTCAGCTCGGTCAGCGCTGCCCCCACCTGGTGGTGCAGACCGTGCAGCCGGCAGAAGTCCTCGAGGATCGCCCGGGCTGCGTCCTGCGGGACGCCCGGCTGAGCGGCGGGTGCCGGGTCGACGTCGTCCGGAGCCGGCACGTGCCGCAGTTCGAGGAGCAGGGGAAGGCGTCCCGCGGCGTCGTTGCCGGCGTCGTTGCCGCCGTCGAGCAGCCGGTACGCGAGCTCGAGGCAGAACCAGCTCTTGCCGCTGCCGAAGTCGCCGAGCAGCGCGAGCTGGGTGCCGCTCTGGTCCGCGGTCCACCGCTCGACCGAGCCGACCAGCGACGAGCGCGGCGAGCGCGAGACCTCGCTCCCGTCCTCCAGCCGGTCGGACTTGGCCGCGGCGAGGTCCACGAACGTCGACCTGGCCCGGCCGATGCGCCGGTCGTGCTCGGCGCGCAGCCACTCGAGATAGGGGCCGAGCGGGGCGAGCCGTGCGGCGAGGCCGCGGAACGTCAGCACCTCGACGTCGTCGCCCCAGGTGCCCGGGGTGAGCGACGTGCCCGGGGTGAGCGACGCGGCGTCCACCTTGTCGTCGACCACCAGGACGGCGTGGTCGGCGCCCGTGGTGCGGGCGGCCCCGGCCAGCCCGGCCACCGCGGAGGTGCGGGGCTCGGCGACCGTGCACCCGACGCGCACCGTCCCGGCGGGCCAGCCGACGACGTCGCCGGCCGACGTGGCCCGGAACCAGGGCTCTCCCGAGGGGCCCCGCTCGATCCCCGACACGTCGACCCCGACGGCCGCCAGCAGCGCGCGCACCCGCCCGGCGAGCAGCGTCGCCGGGCCGTCCCACCGCGCGGGGTCGAGCGACCGTTCGATCGTCGGCACGAGCCAGGCGAGGTCGGCCCCGTCGGCCGGCACGGCCTGGCGTTCGGTCAGCGGGCGCAGCGACGCGGGGAGCCCGTCCGGGTCCGGGAGCCCGGCGCCCCGCACCAGCACGGGCAGCACCCGTTTGCCGTGGTCGAGGGCGTGCTCGATCTCCAGCCGCACGAAGTCCGCCGGGTCGCTGATCCGGTCGCCGCCCGCCCAGCGCGGGCCGATCACGGCCAGCACCAGGTCGGAGTCGCGGATCGCGTCCCTGAGCACGTCGGGGAACGCGGTCGCCGGCGGGACGTCCTCCGTGTCGAGGAACACCGCCGGATAGCGGTCCCGCAGGTGGCGGTAGTACCGCAGGCTCTCGTCGCGGGTGTCGTCCCGTCGGTACGAGATGAAGATCTTCGTCATTTCCGGCCGGCCTTCGTCAGAGTCGGAGGTGGTGCCGAACGATCAGTGCGCATCAGCGCGCATCAGTGCGCGTGGGGCTGCTCCTCCGGCGGGGCCCCGCCGGTCTCGAAGAGCGTGGTCCAGCGGTCGGACGCCGTCGTCAGCAGCTCGCGCAGCGCGGCGGGGTCGCCCTCGGCCACCCGGTCGGCGACCAGCTCGACCTCCCGCGCGTAGCGGCGCAGGGTCTCGACGACGTGGTCGGTGTTCGTGACCAGCACGTCCGCCCACATGTCGAGGTTCTCGGTGGCCTTCCGCGTGCTCTCGCGGAAGCCGCCCGCCGGCAGCTCGGCGAGCATCGGGTCGGGGTCCTTGTCCGCGAGCTCGAGCAGCGGCAGGGGAAGGATCCGGGGCAGGTGGCTGACGACGGCGACGAGCCGGTCGTGCCGCTCGGGCTCCAGCACCTCGACCCGGGCGCCGATCTCCTGCAGCAGGCCGGTGCACCACCGCGTCACGGCGGGGTCGGTCCGCAGGGTGGGGGTGAGCAGGAAGACGCGGCCGTCATAGATCCGCGCGGTGGGGCTGTCGGCGCCCGCGGTGGCGGGACCGGTCATCGGGTGCCCGCCGATCGGCACGACGTCGTCGGGCAGGAGCTTGTCCATCGCCTCGGTGACCGCCGACTTGGTGCTGCCGATGTCCATCACGATCGTGCCGGGACGCAGGAGCGGCCCGAGCTCGGTCAGGTAGGTGATGATCTGCTGCACCGGCGTGCACAGCACGAGCAGGTCCGCCGCGCGCGCGACGTCGGCGGCGCTGTCCAGCACCTCGTCGACGTGCCCGTCGGCGCGCGCCTGCGCCCGGGCGACGGCGGAGCTGTCGTAGCCGACCACCCGCCCGATGCCGCTCGCCGTACGCAGCGCCGCGCCGAGCGAGGCGCCCATGAACCCGAGGCCGACCACACCGGCCGTCTTCGTGCCGTCCGTCACGGAGTGCTCCTCGCGCTCGCGGTGCAGTGTCAGTGCGGGTCAGGTGCAGTTCAGATGCAGGTCAGAGTGCCGCGGACCCCCGGCGCGAGGCCGGACTCCATGCCGAGGAGAGTACACCGGGGCGGCACGGCGGGGGCGGCCTCGGCGCCCCCGCGGGCCGCACCGTTCGGTGCACCGTTCAGCGCACCCTCGAGCGCACGCTTCAGCGCACGGTTCAGCGCACCATGCTGTTGCCCTGCACGGCCGCCAGCCGCGACCGCACGCTGAGCAGGGTCTCGATGATGAGGTCCTCGCGCCCGTCGCCGAGCCTGCTGATCGGCACCGCGACGCTCATGGCGTCCACGGCGTGGTTGCTGAACGGGAGCGCCACGCCGAAGCAGCGCACGCCCATGCACGACTCCTCGCTCTCGGTCGCGTAGCCCTGGTAGGCCGCGCGGTCGATGATCTCCAGCACGGCGTCCTTGTCGGTGGTGGTGTTCGGCGTGATCGCGGCGATCGACTCGGGCACCAGGTCGCCCCGGGACTCGGCCGGCATCTCGGCGAGCAGCGCGCGCCCCAGCGACGTGGCGTACGCGGGGAGGCGGCGCCCGACGGCGGAGTGCATGCGCAGCGGGTGCACCGACTCGCGCTTGGCGGTGTAGATGACGTCGGCGCCGTCGAGGCGGCCCAGGTGCACCGTCTCCTGCGTGGCGGCGGCCACCTCGTCGAGCACGGCCGTGGCGCGGGCCAGCACGGGGTCGCCGTCCAGGTAGGCGGAGCTGACCACGAGGGAGTGGATGCCGAGCTGGTAGACGGTGCCGGTCGGGTCGGTCTGCAGCCAGCCCCGGTCGGTCATGGTGCGCAGCAGCGCGTGCAGGCTGCTCTTGGGGATGCTGAGGCGCGTCGAGAGCTGCAGCTGGGTTCCGGGGCCGTTCGCGGCGATGTCGTCGAGCAGGTCCAGGGCGCGCGCCGCCGACTTGACCGGACCGGTCTCCGTGGTGCCGGTCGTCTGGAACTCCTTCTGCAGCTGCATCAACGCTCTCCTCTGGTCCTTCTGCGGGCACCCGGGAACTGACCCGGGGGTGAATACGACAGTACCGCGAGTTCGCATACATGGACAGGTTTCCGCCCCTTGACCCGTGACCCGGGTCGCGTCTATCTTCAGACCAGTTCACATAGACGAACGCAGTTCACAGACGAACGCGATTCGCAGACCGACCGAGGGGCAGCTACGTGATCCAGGTTCGATACTCGACATCTCCCGCCAGCGCGGAGACGGCAACCACGGCGGACCTGCGGGAGAGCTTCCTCGTCGGAGACCTCTTCGTCAGCGGGGAGGCCCGGGCCACCTACACCCACGACGACCGCATGGTGGTCGGCGGGGCCGTCCCGGCGGACGGCGAGCTCGGGCTGCCGGCCTGGACCGACGTGCTCGGCACCGACAGCCACCTCGAGGGCCGCGAGCTCGGCGTCATCAACGTGGGCGGCGCGGGCCACGTCGTCGTCGACGGCGAGAAGTTCGAGCTGGAGCACCTCGACGGCCTGTTCGTCGGCCGGGGGAGCGAGGTGACGTTCGTCGGCGCCGACGCCGCCTACTACTTCGTCTCAGCGCCGGCCCACACCGCCTACCCGACCGCGGCGCTGCGGCACAGCGAGGTGGAGCCGGTCGCGCTGGGCTCGGCCGAGGCCGCCAACGAGCGCAACCTCTTCCGCTACGTCTGGGGCCAGGACGTCAAGACCTCGCAGCTCCAGTTCGGCGTGACGGTCATCGCCAGCGGCTCGGTGTGGAACACGTTCCCGCCGCACCTGCACGACCGCCGCACCGAGATCTACTGCTACGTGGACCTCGACGAGAGCGACCGCGTCTTCCACTTCATGGGCAAGCCCGGCGAGACCCGCCACCTGGTGCTCCGCAACCGCGAGGCCGTCATCTCCCCGCCGTGGTCGATCCACGCCGGGGCCGGCACAGGCTCGTACGCCTTCATCTGGGCCATGGCCGGCGAGAACAACGTCTACACCGACCTGAGCCCCGTGGCCGTGGAGGACCTGTGACGACCTCGCCGTTCGACCTGACCGGCCGGTGCGCCGCGGTGACCGGCGCGGGCCGCGGGCTCGGCCGGGCGGTCGCGCTCGGTCTGTCCCGCGCGGGGGCGGACGTCGTGCTGATCGGCCGGCCCGGCAACCAGGACGCCACGCGCGACCTGGTGCTCGCGCAGGGCGGCAAGGCCGACGTCGTCGACCTCGACGTGGGCGATCTGGACGCCGTCGAGCAGGTCGGCGCCGAGCTGGCCGCCTCGCGGCAGATCGACGTCCTGGTCAGCAACGCCGGCATCATCGACCGCGAGGACTCCGTCGACGTGGGCCGTGAGGCCTGGCAGCGGGTGCTCGACGTCAACCTGAACGGGCTCTTCTTCCTCACCCAGCAGCTCGGCCGGCCGATGGTCGAACGCGGCCACGGCAAGGTCGTCAGCATCGCCAGCCTGCTGTCCTTCCAGGGCGGCCTGCGGGTGGTGTCGTACGCCGCGAGCAAGCACGGCGTCGCCGGGGTGACCAAGGCGCTGGCCAACGAGTGGGGGCCGCACGGCGTCCAGGTCAACGCCATCGCCCCGGGCTACATGGTCACCGACAACACCACGGCGCTCCGCGATGACGCGGACCGCTCCCGCTCCATCCTCGAACGCATCCCGGCCGGACGCTGGGGTACCGCCGAGGACATCGCCGGAGCGGCCGTCTTCCTCAGCTCGCCCGCCGCCGACTACGTCAACGGCCACGTCCTGGCCGTGGACGGCGGCTGGCTGGCGCGCTGACCCCACAGCAGTTCCGCATCACAGAGCCGGACCCCGGCACCGAACGAGATCGAGGAAAAGACAATGAAGTTCACCTCTCGACACACTGGCGCTCGCCACACGGCCGCCGTCGTCGGCGTCCTGCTGGCGGCCGGCGCGCTCACCGGCTGCACCGAGACCGCCGCGGGCGGCGGCGGCAGCACGGAGGCCGGCGCCTGCGACCCCGCGGACGTGACCCTGGTGGGCCAGGTCCGCAACGAGTCCAACCCCTACGAGGCCTCGTGGCTCGACGGCGGCGACGCCTTCGCCGAGCAGGTCGGCCTCACCCAGGAGCGGCTCACCTACGACGGCGACTCGACGCGCCAGCAGGAGCAGATCAGCCAGCTGCTCGCGGGCGACACCGAGTGCCTGGTCATGAACATCCTGCCCAACGGCGACTCCGACACCCCGCCGATCGTGGAGGGGGCCGAGGCGGCGGGCGCCTACCTCACCACCCAGTGGAACAAGCCGGCCGACCTGAACGTGGCCGACTACGACTACTGGCTGTCCCACATCACCTACGACGGCGTGGAGTCCGGCAAGCAGATCGGCGACGCGCTGTCCGAGGCCATCGGCGGCTCGGGCGGCATCATCGCGCTGCAGGGCATCCTGGACACCGGCGCGGCCAAGGACCGGTTCGCCGGGCTGGAGGAGTCGCTGGCCGCCAACCCCGACGTCGAGCTGCTCGACGACCAGACCGCCAACTTCTCCCGGGCCGAGGCCCTCGAGGTGACCAAGACGCTGCTGACCAAGCACGGCGACGACGTCAAGGGCATCTGGGCCGCCAACGACGACATGGCGCTCGGCGCGCTCGAGGCGCTCCAGCAGGCCGGCCGCGACGACGTGGCCGTGGTCGGCATCGACGCCGTCCCGGACGCCCTGACGGCCATCGAGGACGGCGCCATGACCGCGACCGTCTCCAGCGACGGCCCGTGGCAGGGCGGCATCGGCCTCGCCATCGGCTACTGCGTGGCCACCGGTGAGCTCGCCGTCGAGGACATCGCGGGCGAGGACCGTGCCTGGTTCGCCGAGCAGTTCCTCATCCAGCAGGACAACGTGGCCGACTTCGTCTCCCCGCAGACCAGCGAGGACGACTTCTCCTGCGCCAACCTCTTCAGCCGGTCGCAGGGCGCGATCTCGTGACCATGGCACCCCCCACTGAAGCCGGCACGGAAGGCGGCACAGACGCCGGCACCGACGCCGTGCACGCACAGCGCCCCCGGCCTCGGCGGGGGGTGTCCCTGCGGGACGCGGGCCCGCCGATCGCGCTGGTCGTCGTGTTCGGGATCTTCGCGGTCCTGAGCCCCGACTTCCGGACGGTCTCCAACGTGCAGAACGTCCTGGACGCCGCGGCGGTCCTCGCCGTGGTGACCTGCGGCATCAGCTTCGTGCTGATGACCGGCTCCATCGACCTGTCCGCACCCGGGATCATGGGGGCGTCCGCCATCACGGTCGCCCTCCTGGTCGCCAACAACCGCAACGACAACGACCTCGGGCTGATCGGGGTCGCCGTCGCGGTGCTGCTGGCGGCCGCGCTCGGCTGCCTCAGCGGGCTGGCCCTGGTGGTGCTCAAGGTGCCGTCGTTCATGGCTACCCTCGGCGTCTCCGCCGTCGGCCTGGGCGTCGCGACCCTGCTGTTCGCGGGCGTGCAGCCCAACATCACCGACCCGATGCTGGAGGGCTGGGCCGTCGAGCGGTTCCTCGGCCTGGCGCGGCTGACCTGGATCGCCGTCGCCTGCGTGCTGCTGGGCTGGCTGGTGCAGCGCTACTCGCGCCTGGGCCGCTACGCCTTCGCCATCGGCGGCGCCGAGGAGGTGCTGGCGCTGTCCGGCGTGCGGGTCGCGCCCTACAAGGTCGCGGTCTTCACGATGGCCGGCGCGTTCTACGGGCTGGCCGGCGTGCTGGTCACCAGCCAGCTCGGCGCCGGCCTGGTCCAGGCGGGCCGGGGCTACGACTTCTCCGCCATCACCGCCGCCGTGGTGGGCGGCACCCTGCTCACCGGCGGACGCGGCGGCATCCTGCACTCCGCCGTCGGCGTCCTGCTGGTGACCGTCCTGACCAACGGCCTCGTCCAGGTCGGGGTGAGCCCCTACTGGCAGGGCGGCGTGCAGGGCCTCATCGTCGTCGCGGCCGTCGCGGCCGCCGTCATCCCACAGCGTCGTAGGAACCAGGTGACCAAGTGACAACCGACCTGCAGACCGACCCCGGGCCGCGCGCGCCGGGGTCCCCGCCCGCCCTCGAGGTGCGCGGCCTGGTCAAGCACTACCCGGGCGTCAAGGCGCTCGACGGCGTCGATCTCGTCGTGCGCCAGCACGAGGTGCTGGGCCTGGCCGGCGAGAACGGCGCCGGCAAGTCCACGCTGCTCAAGGCGCTGGTCGGGCTGGTCCGGCCGGACGCCGGCGAGATCTGGGTGCGCGGCGAGCGCGTGCGGCTGCGCAGCGTCGTCGACGCCGCCGACCACGGCCTGGGCATGGTGTTCCAGGAGCAGTCGCTCGTGCCCAACCTCACCGCCGCCGAGAACATCGTGCTCGGCAGCGAGGGCCCGGGCGTGCGCCGCGGCATCTACCGCTGGGGCACCATGCGCAAGCTCGCGCAGGAGCAGCTCGACAAGATCGGGTCGCACATCGACCCCCTGGCCCGGACCGACAGCCTGTCGTTCGCCGACCGGCAGATGGTCGAGATCGCCAAGGTGCTCCGCATCGAGGAGCGCACCGCGCACCCGCCGGTGATCATCCTCGACGAGCCCACCTCGGTGCTGGAGTCCAAGGAGATCGACACCCTGTTCACCCAGGTGCGGCGCCTGCGCGAGTTCGCGTCCGTCGTCTTCGTCTCGCACCGCCTCGACGAGGTGCTCGACGTCTGCGACCGGGTCGCCGTGCTGCGCGGCGGCAAGTCGGTGGGCGAGGTGCCCGCCGCGGACGCCGCCCCCGCGGAGCTGCACCGCATGATGATCGGCGCCACCGGCTCCGAGGACCACTACCACGACGGCGCCGCCGAGCGCTCCGACGAGCCCCGCCGGCCCCGGCTCGTGGTCCGCGGCCTGACCGGCAAGACCTTCCGCGACGTCGACCTCGACGTGCACGCGGGGGAGATCGTCGGCATCGTCGGTGTGCACGGCTCCGGCCGCGAGGACGTGTGCCGCGCGCTGTTCGGCGCCGAGGCCACCGTCGCGGGCGAGGTCGTGCTCGACGGCAAGAAGCTCGACCTGTCCGGTACCCGCGCGGCGTGCGCCGCCGGCGTCGGCTACGTACCCGCCGAGCGCAAGACCGAGGGCATGGTCGGCCCCATGTCGGTGGCCGACAACATGACCCTGACCAAGCAGCACGCGCGCTGCTCCGGCCCGCTGGTGCGGCCCGGCAAGCAGGCCACGCTCGTGGACACGTGGATCGAGCGCCTCTCGATCCGCACCCCGCACCGGGGCACCGCGATCCAGCGGCTGTCGGGCGGCAACCAGCAGAAGGTCGTGCTGGCGCGCTGGCTGGTGGCCGGCGACGTCCGCCTGCTGCTGCTCGACCACCCGACCCGCGGCCTCGACGTCGGGGCGCGCTCCGAGGTGTACCGGCTGATGCGCGAGCTCGCCAACAGCGGCGTCGCCACCGTGCTGCTGGCCGACAGCCTCGAGGAGGCGATCGGCATGTCCGACCGGATCGTCGTGATGAGCGACGGCCGCGCGACCAAGGAGGTCGCCGCCCCCGCCGGGGCCAAGCCGACCCCGCTCGACCTCGTCAAGGAGATGGTCTGACCATGTCCACGCCCGTCCTCGCCAAGCCGGCCCCCGAGCCGGCCTCCGAGCCCACGGCCAAGGCCCGCCCCACCACGGGGCAGCGGCTGACGTCGTTCATGCCGGTCATCGCGCTCGTGGTGCTGCTGGCCGCGCTCACGATCGCCGACCCCGGCTTCCTGAGCCTGAGCAGCCTCACGGCCGCCGTCCGCACCTCGGCGCCGCTCGTCGTGCTGGCGGCCGGCGCCACCCTGGTGGTCCTGTGCGGCGGCATCGACCTGTCGATCGCCGCGCTCTGCTCCCTGGCCACGGTCTTCTTCGCGCTGTGGCTGCCCGACCTCGGCGGGCTCACCACCCTCGCGATCATCGCGGCCACCGGGGCAATAGGGGCCCTGCAGGGCGTGGCCCACGTGCTGCTGCGCATCCCGTCGTTCATCGTCACGCTCGGCGGCATGAGCATCTTCACGGCGATCGCCCTGGTGATCTCCGACGCCGGCCCCATCCGGGTCGCCGACCGGGACGCCACGCACTGGCTCACGCTCTACGTCGCGGGCGTGGTGCCGATGTCGTTCGTCGTCGCGCTGGTCGTCGTGCTCGTGGTCTCGCTGGCGCTCGCGCTCACCCCGCTCGGGAGCTGGGTCCGCGCCACGGGCTACTCCGAGTCCGCGGCCCGGCTGGGCGGCGCGCCCGTCGACCTGGTCAAGGTCGCCGCGTTCACCGTCTCCGGCGCGTGCGCGGGCCTGGCCGCCGTCATGCTGGTCTCCCGCAACTTCAGCGGCAGCCCGACCATGGCGGACAACCTGCTGCTCCCCGCGGTGGCGGCCATCGTGGTGGGCGGCACGGCCATCACCGGTGGCCACGGCTCGCTGTGGCGCAGCCTCGCCGGGGCGCTCGTGGTGACCCTGCTGCGCGTGGGGCTGCCGATCGTCGGCGTCCCGTCGGCCTACGAGCAGATCCTGTACGGGGCGATCATCGTCGCCGCCGTCGCGCTCACCCTGGACCGATCGAAGGTGCTGATCATCAAGTAGCCCGATCGCCGACCCGACCCGGCCCGGACCCGGCCCAGACCCGGCCCACGACCGACCCGACGCCCGATACCCGGACCCCGACACCACGGAAGGTTCCCCATGTCCGAGAACTCCCTTCTCCTGCCCGCCGTCTCGAAGTTCCTCTCCTCGCCCAAGCAGCTCCTGATCGACGGCGAGTGGGTGGACGCCAAGGACGGCCAGACGTTCGCGACGGTCAATCCCGCGACCGAGCAGGTCCTCGTCCAGGTGGCCCAGGCCTCCGCGGTCGACGCCGACCGGGCGGTCACCGCCGCCCGCAACGCCTTCGAGCACGGTTCGCCCTGGTCGCGGATGACGCCGCGCGACCGCTCCCACCTGCTGTGGCGCATCGGCGACATGATCGACGAGCGCACCGAGGAGTTCGCGCAGCTCGAGTCGCTCGACAACGGGAAGTCCCTCGCGTCCGCGCGGGGCGACGTCGGCGTGGCCGCCGAGCTGTTCCGGTACTTCGCCGGGTGGGCCACCAAGATGGAGGGCACCACCATCCCGATGTCGGTGCCGGGCCGCGACTTCCACGCCTACACGCGGCGCGAGGCCATCGGCGTCGTCGCCGGCATCGTGCCGTGGAACTTCCCGCTGACGATGGCCGCCTTCAAGATCATCCCGTCGATCACCGCGGGCAACACCGTGGTGCTCAAGCCGGCCGAGCAGACCCCGCTCACCGCGCTGCGGCTCGGCGAGCTGCTGCTGGAGGCCGGCGTCCCGGCCGGCGTCGTCAACGTGCTGCCCGGGTTCGGCGACGCGGGTGCCGCCCTGGTGGACCACGCGGGCGTCGACAAGGTGGCCTTCACCGGCAGCACCGAGGTGGGCAAGAAGATCGCCGCGGGCGCCTCGAGGAACCTCAAGAAGGTGTCGCTGGAGCTGGGCGGCAAGGCGCCGAACATCATCTTCGCCGACGCCGACCTGGACGCCGCGATCGCCGGCGCCGCGCTGGCCGGGTACTTCAACGAGGGCCAGTGCTGCGTCAACGGCTCGCGCCTGTACGTCCAGCGCGAGGTGTTCGACCAGGTGATCGAGGGCGTCGCCGCGGCGGCCAAGGCCATCAAGGTGGGCGACGCGTTCGACCCGGCGACCACGATGGGACCGCTGGTCTCCCAGGAGCAGCACGAGAAGGTCATGGGCTACGTGCGCGGCGCGGTGGCCGACGGCGCCACGATCGCGGCGGGCAGCCCCGACCCGGCCGCGGACCGCGGCTACTTCTTCTCCCCGACCCTCATCACCGACGTCACCGAGCAGATGGCCGTGCAGACCGACGAGATCTTCGGGCCCGTCATCACCGCCATCCCGTTCGACACCGAGGACGAGGTCGTGGCCGCGGCCAACAACACCGTCTACGGCCTGGCCGCGGGCGTCTGGTCCAAGGACCTCGGCACGGCCCACCGCGTGGGCGGCCGGCTGCGCGCCGGCACGGTCTGGCTCAACACCTGGCACGCCGACGACGTCACCCTCCCGCGCGGCGGCTTCAAGCAGTCCGGCTGGGGCCGCGAGCTGGGCTCGTTCGGCCTGGACGACTACACGGAGCTCAAGACGGTGATCGCCGAGCTCCGGTGACCAGGGGGCACTGAACGCAAGTAGCACCACCGGAGAGCAGCTCCGGGCCGGCCGACCCCGTGCGGGGATCGGCCGTCCCGGCCTGCCCTCATGTCCATCAACCACGTGCGAAAAGGGATCAAAGATGAACCTGCTACGCAGACCTGACCGGCGGCGCGACGCGCGCCGCCTTCGCCGGGCCCCGATACGACTGGCGGCCATGCTGGTCGCCCTGGGGGTGGCCGCGCCGCTCATGGGCGGCGTCGCCCAGGCCGCGCCGACCCCCGCCGCGCAGGCCGCGGCCGGGTCCGTCGACGACGGCGTGCTGCGCGTCCTGCTCTTCTACAAGTCCAACTTCCACGCGTCGCACGTCCAGGCCCGCCAGGCCATCCGCGACCTCGTCACGGACCTGGGCGTCGAGTACGACCAGCCGGTCGAGATCCAGGAGACGGACGACCCCGCGGCGTTCACCACGGCGAACCTCGCGACCAAGGACACGGTCGCCTTCGCCCAGACCGGAGGCGTGCTGTTCAACGTGGACCAGCGCGCCGCGCTGGAGGGGTACATCCGCGGTGGCGGCGGGTACCTCGGCCTGCACTACGCCGGCTGGTCGGTCGGCCAGAGCGAGCACGACGTCAACCCGTTCTACGCCCGCCTGGTCGGCGCGGCCTCCGAGGGCCACCCCGAGAACCCCGCGGTCCGCCCGGGCCGCGTGGTCGTCAAGGACACCTCGCACCCGCTGACCCAGGGCCTGCCGGCCGAGTTCACCCGCAGCGACGAGTGGTACGACTGGCTGGTCAACCCGGCACCCAACGTGCGCACCCTGCTCAACGCCGACGAGTCGTCGTACGGCGGGGGCAACAACGGCACGAACCACCCGATCACCTGGTGCCAGGAGATCGACGAGGGCCGGTCGTGGTACTCGGGCATGGGGCACGAGGGCACGGCGTACGCCGAGGCCCCGATCCGCACCCAGATGAAGAACGGCCTGGCCTACACCGCGGGCCTGCTGCCGGCCGACTGCTCGCCGCCCGACAAGGCGGAGAACGGCGCCTGGAGCGGAGTCACGCCCTGGCCGCTGGTGCCGATCAACGCGGCGCTGACGTCCGACGGCAAGGTCCAGTCGTTCGGCAGCGTGTCCTCGGGCTGCACCGACAACACGCCCTACGACTTCGGCGGCAACTCGTGCGTCGTGCAGGGCGGCCAGATGGAGATCGACGTCTGGGACCCGACCGAGGAACGCACGACCGCCAACGTGAACGACGGCATCGTCACGAACTCGACGTACACCGACCTGTTCTGCTCGATGCAGGTGCAGATGCCGCACCGGCGCGCCACGATGACGGTCGGCGGTGACGACGGCCTGGGCGGCAACGCGCCCAACGACGCCGCCATCGGCGTCACGAGCTACACGACCAACCAGGGCCTGCGCAACGAGGCCCCGATGAACTACCCGCGCTGGTACCCGACGGGCACCACCCTGCCCGACGGCTCCGTCGTGGTGCAGGGCGGCAGCCTCAAGGGCGGCCCGGGCGGCCCCGGTGTGCTGACGCCGGAGCTGTACACCCCGGACGAGGGCAGCTCCTGGAAGCTGCTGGAGGGCGCCACCAGCGCGGCCGCGTACGGCGACGGCGGGGGCGGCAACGGGCCCGACGAGAACCGCTGGTGGTACCCGCGGGCGTTCGTCGCGCCGGGCAACGGCAACGTCTTCAACATCACCGGCACCCAGATGTACGAGCTCGACCCGTCGGGTGACGGCGAGATCACCCTCCGCGGCACCCTGCCGTCCGACGTCGCCAACCAGGGCGGCCTCGGCAACCCGGTCGGCGCCACGTCGACGGCGACCATGTACCGCCCCGGCAAGATCCTGCAGGTCGGCGGTGGCTGGTGGGCCAACGGCGGCGGTCCGGATGGCGCCCGCGCCGGCTTCACCGTGGACATCACCGGGGGCACGGACGCCCCGGTGGTCGAGAAGACGGAGCCGATGCAGTACGCCCGGCACTGGGCCACGTCCACGGTGCTGCCCGACGGCGACGTGATCGTCACCGGCGGCTCCCGGGACAACAACGGCAACGGTGGCTACGTCACCACGGCCGAGATCTGGGACCCGGAGACGGGCGAGTGGACCACGATCGACGTGCCCTATGAGCACGCCCGGCTGTACCACTCGACCGCGCTGCTCCTGCCCGACGGCCGCGTGATGGTGGGCGGCGGCGGCACGCCGGGCCCGCGCAACTACACGGACGTCGAGTTCTACTCGCCGGCGTACCTGTTCGACGGCGACGAGCCGGCGGTCCGCCCGGAGGTCTCGGGCGTGCCGAAGAAGGTCGGCTACGACGGCACGTTCGGCGTCCAGGCCGACGGCGAGGTCTCGCGCGTCACCCTGGTCCGCAACGGCTCCGTGACGCACGGCTTCAACAACGACCAGAACTTCCAGGACCTGGCGTTCGCCCAGACGGGCGACGACCTGACCATCGAGACCCCGGTCGACGGCACCTACGCCCCGCCCGGCGCGTACATGCTCTTCGTCTTCGACGAGGACGGCACGCCCTCGGTGGCCGACATCGTCCAGATCGACCCCGAGGTCGCGATGGACGCCCGGGCCCCGCACCTGGTCGACCAGATCGAGTACCCGCGCCTGCCGGCCGAGTGGCGCTCCGCCAACCCGCCGGCCGTCGTCGACGTGGCGCCCGGCAACGGCCGGATGTCCCCGTGGGAGGTGGACGGCGACGTCCAGCTCGTCCGCGCGGCGGCCGCCGGCCAGGGCGGCCTCGGCCTGACGGGCTACCACCTCGCCGTCGGCACCGAGGGCGACCTGACGCGCACGGTCAAGGGTCTTGACCCGGGCCGCGAGTACCGCGTCTCGCTGCGCTACGCCCGCGACAGCCGGTCCGCCGGCACCGCCCCGGGCACGGCGGACCTCACGGTCGGTGACCTGTCCACCACGCTGTCGGCGGGGTCGAACCTGTCCTCGCAGAGCAAGTTCGGCACGTACGTCGGCACCTTCACCGCCGGGGCCCGGTCGCAGGACCTGACCCTCGCGGCCGGGGACTCCGGCGCGGGCGTCATGATCGACGACCTGGTGATCGTGGGCTCCGACCCCGGCGCCGGCGACGTCCCCGTGCACTACGCGTTCGAGGAGGGCTCCGGCACCCGCGCCGCCAACACGGGTACGGACGACTCGGTGGGCGCCGCGGCGCTCACGGGCACGACCGGCTGGAGCGAGAACGGCGTCTTCGGCGACGCGCTCGACCTGGCCGGCAGCAGCAACGCCAACGCGGTGGACCTGCCCGACAACCTGCTGCAGGGCGAGGAGGCCTTCACGACCTCGTTCTGGGTGCGGCCCGACACACGGACGGGCTGGACCGGCCTGTTCCACATCGGTGACGGGCTGGCGGGGGCGGGCAGCTTCTTCCAGATCCAGATGCAGACCAACGCCGCCGCCGGCGGCACGGGTCTCGCGGCGACGTTCAAGGCCAAGGGCGCGGCCCTGGAGGAGCGCGTCTACGCCACGCCCACCCGGGACGTGGCCGTCGACGAGTGGAACCATGTCGCGTTCACCCGCCAGGGTGCGACCGGCACGCTCTACCTCAACGGCGTGCCGATCGCTTCCCGGAACAACCTGACGATCGACATGACCGACGTCGGTCCGACGGCGAACAACTGGCTGGGCCGCAACGGGTTCCCGGACCCGGCCTACGACGGCCTGATGGACGACGTCCGCGTCTACACCTCGGCTCTCGGCGATGCCGACATCGAGGCCCTGTACGCCGACGGCAGCGCGCTCGCCACGACCACCACGGTCGCGGTCGAGCCGGGCTCCCCGTCGCCGTTCGGCGAGCCGGTCGACGTCTCGGCCACGGTCGAGGACGAGACCGGCGCGGCACCCACGGGCGTCGCGGAGCTGTGGGTCGACGGCGCCCGCGTGGGCGGGCAGGTCGACCTGGCCGACGGCGCGGTGCGGTTCACGGACGTGGCGCTCTCGCCGGGCGACCACGAGGTGCAGGTCCGCTTCGTGGCCGACGACGGGTGGCGCGACTCCGCGCGGACCGTGGAGCACACGGTCGAGCGGCCGCCGCCCGGCGAGGGCACGCCGATCCACTACAAGTTCGACGAGGGTCAGGGCACGACGGCGGCCAACACCGGGCTGGACAGCTCGGTCGGCGCGGCCACCCTCGGCGGGACGGCGGGCTGGAACCCGGCCGGACGGTTCGGCTCGGCGGTCAACCTGCCGGGCGGCGCGTCGGGCACGGGCAACCAGGTCAGGCTGCCGGACAACATCGAGGCGGGGATGGAGGACGAGTTCAGCGTGTCGGTCTGGGCCCGGCCGGACGCCCTGCCCACGTGGGTGCCGCTGCTGCAGATCGGCAGCAGCACCGACACGTTCTTCCTGCTCCAGTCCAACACCCAGGTGAGCGGGGCCACCGGCTTCGCGGCGACGTTCAAGGCGCCGGGCACCCCGGGCACCGCCCAGGAGCGTCTGGTCCTGGGCCAGGGCAAGGACCTGCCGCTGAACGAGTGGACGCACGTCGTGTTCACCCAGAGCGGCTCGGTCGGGAAGATCTACTTCGACGGCGAGCTCCAGGCCACGCGCAACGACTTCACCGTCACCATCGGTGACGTCGGCGTGGGCGGGCAGACGACGGCCAACCTCCTCGGCGGTACCAGCTGGCCCGACGGCCGCTGGGACGGCCTGGTCGACGACTTCCGGATGTTCGGCTACGAGCTCACCGCCGAGCAGGTGGGCGACCTGGCCGCCGGCACCGCGGCCAACACGGCCCCGGTGGGTGCCGCCGACGCCTACGGCACCGTCGAGGACAAGGCGCTGGAGGTGGCGGCGCCGGGTCTCCTGGCGAACGACACCGACCTCGACGGTGACGACCTCACCGCGACCGGGCTCACGCAGCCGGCCCACGGCGACGTCGTCCTCAGTGCGAACGGGTCCTTCACCTACACGCCGGACAGCGGGTTCTTCGGCACGGACACGTTCACCTACAAGGCCTCCGACGGCGCCGCGACGTCCGCGGCGACGACGGTGACCATCACCGTGGAGGAAGGGGAGCAGCCGCCGGTCAACACCGCGCCGGTGGCGGGGAACGACGCCTACGCGGCGGTGGGCGGTCAGCCCCTGACGCTCCCGGCGCCGGGCGTCCTGGCCAACGACACCGACGAGGACGGCAACGTGCTCACCGCCACCGCGGTGACGCAGCCGGCCAACGGCCGGGTCACCCTGGAGGCGGACGGTTCGTTCACCTACGTCTCCGACGACGGGTACTCCGGCAAGGACGTGTTCACCTACAAGGCCTCCGACGGCGCGGCGACGTCCGCGCCGGCCACGGTGACCATCACGGTGAAGTCGCCCAAGGTGACGGCGGTCGCGGGGGTCGCCCTGCCGATCACCTACGGCACGGCGGGCACGGTCTCGGTCGCGGTGTCCCCGGACACGGCCACGGGCACCGTCGAGGTGAGCGACGGCACCACGCCGCTGGCGAGCGGCACGGTCGCGGACGGACGGGCGACCCTCGTCCTGCCGGCCAGGACGATCCGGCCGGGGGTGTACGACCTGACCCTGCGGTACGGGGGCGACGCCGACCACCGGCCCGCGTCCTCCAAGGTGCGTGTCGTGGTCGACAAGGTGGTGCCCACCATGGAGATCGGGGCCAAGAAGTCGGGCAAGAAGGTCGTCGTCGACGTGTCGTTCACGGCCGCGCACGAGGTCCCGGTGACGGGGCAGGTGCGCATCGCGGTCAAGGACGGCCAGACGCTGACCGGGGACATCAAGGACGGGCTCGCCCGGTTCGAGGTGAACCAGCCCAAGGGGAAGGACCTGACGCTCACGGCGTCCTACCTCGGCAGCGAGCTCGCGCTCGCGGCCGAGACCAGGGTGACGGTCAGGGTGAAGTAGGCAGTGCGGTAAAAGGCCGGGCCCGGAGAGACGTGTCTCCCCGGGCC
>NZ_JBHVEG010000063.1:0-32360 GCF_042802395.1 Promicromonospora sp. NPDC057488 | reverse complement strand
ACCGTGCGGTGGACGGGCGCCCTCGTGCGTGACCGGTGCGGCGGGTGCTACTTGTCGCCGGCGATCGCGGGCACCTCGGCGTCCGCGAGGGTCACGAGCGCCTGGGCGTGCACGGCGTGCTGCCAGTTGCCCAGGTCCGCGACCGTCTTGATCTTGAGCTCGGCGAGCATCTCGTCGTGCTTCGGCGTGAGGCCGAGCAGCGCCGACGGCGGCGCCGCGAGGATCGCGGCGATGCTCTGGTCCTTGTAGGCCTTGTCGACGAGCTTGTTCAGGTTCAGGCTCACGTGCCTGCCTTTCGTCCGTGCGGTCGTGGATCGGCCGGGTTCTCACCCGGCCGAGGGAAGGATGTCGTGATCGGGGGCGGTATGCAACTTTTGCCCGCATTGTCGGACTGGCTCCGATCTGTCCTCACCCGCTTTGTTACCGGGGCGGCCGAGTGTGCTCCCCCCTCTTGCAGACCTGGACGTTCGTCCGGTTGACTTGCTCATCGTGGTGGTCTCGGACGTCTCGACCAGGCTGGCTGCCGCGGTCCGGGCCGCCCGTTCGGCGGTGGGCCGTGGCTCGCTCCCGGCTGCGGTCCAGGCCGTCCCGGGCGATGGCGCCCGGTGGCCGGCCGTCCTGCTCGACCCGGCCCGCGCGGTCGTCCCGTTCATGGGCCGTGAGCGGGAGCTCGACGACCTCGGCCGGTGGGCCGACACCGACGCGCCGGTCGCGCTGCGCCTCGTCGTCGCGCCCGCCGGGTTCGGCAAGACGCGCCTCGCGAGCGAGTTCGGTGACCGGCTGGGCCAGGCCGGCTGGACGGTCGTCCCGGTGCCGATCGGCCGCGAGGTCGCCACGGTCCGCGCGCGCCCGCAGGGCGACGTCCTGTTCGTGGTCGACGACGCCGCAACGCGGCTCGGCCTGGGCACGATGCTCGACGTCCTGGCCCGTCCCGCCCGTGGCCGCACCCGCGTGCTCCTCCTCGCCCGGGTCGCCGGGGAGTGGCTGCGCCGGCTGCGCTGGGGCTCCGCGCTGTGGGCCCAGCTCGAGCCCGGCGACGCCACGCAGACGGCGCTGGACCTGTCGCTGTCCCACGACCTGCCGGACACCGCCGTGCTGGAGGCCGCGCTCGCCGCGTTCGCCGGGCACCTCGGCGTCCGGGACCCGGGCCCCGGCGTCGTGCCCGCCCAGGAGCCGGACCGCGGCAACCGCGTGGTCGACCTGCACGCGGCCGCGGCGCTCGCCGCCCTCGCGGGCACGGGCGTGCCGGTCCCGGAGGACGAGCCCAACCCGGTGCGCGGGCTCCTGACGGCGGCCGCGGATTCGTGGGCCAGGTCGGCCCGGGAGGCCGGCCTGGAGCTGAGCCCGGACGAGGTGCAGGACGTCGTCGCGGCGGCCTGCCTGCTCGGGGTGGACGACACCGCGGGCGCGCGCGACGTGCTCCGCCGGGTGGTGCCCGGCGTGCCCGCCCGCGTGGGCGCGCGCTGGCTGCTCGGCCTGCCCGCCGTCGTCGCGGAGCTCGGCCCGAGCCCCGCCGGGCCGGACCGCCTCGGCGACCTGCTCGTCACCGACCGCCTCGGCCGGTCGGTCTCCCTGGTCGGCTCGTGCACGTGGGGCCTGTCGCGCAGGAGCGCCCTGCGGGTGGTGCGCGTCGCCCGGCGGCTGGAGGCCGAGCTGTCCGAGGTGCCGGCCGCGACCGCGCTGGCCGGCGAGCTCCTGCGCCGGGCCACCGACTCCTCCGGGGACGACGCGCGCGCCCTGCGGGCCGCCTTCCTGCTCAAGCGGCGCGCCGTCGTCGACGCCTCGATCGACGACGTGCACCGCGGCGAGCGGCTGGTCGAGGTGGCCAGGGACGCCGTCGGCCGCGCGGAGGCGCTGGTCGACCTGGGCACCGCGCTGCGGGACGTCGCCCGGGTGACCGAGTCGCTGGACGTGCTGGACGCGGGCGTCGAGGCCTGGCGGCGGATCGCCGCCGGCGACCCGGACCGCTACCGCACCGCGCTGGTCTCGGCGATCAACGCCATGGGCAGCGCGCGCTGGCGGGCCGGGCACACCCAGGCCGCGCTGGCCGCGCACCGGGAGGCGCTCGAGCTGGTCCGGGCCGCCCCCGAGCGCGACCGGTCGTGGTGCGAGGCCGAGATGGCGCGCGTGCTGATCAGCCTCAACGTGGTGCAGAACGACACGGGCACGGTCCAGGAGGAGGACGACACCTTCGCCGAGCTGCTCCCGATCCTGCGCAACCTGGTCGAGCGCGACCCGCGGCAGTGGGCGGTGTTCCTGACCACCGCGCTGTCCAACCGGTCGGTGACGCTCACCGAGAGCCGGCCGCAGCAGGCGGTGCCGTTCGCGCTGGAGGCCGTCGAGCTCAGCCGCGGCATGGTGCTGGAGGCGCCGCAGCGGCACCGCAACGAGCTCGGGTTCGCGCTGACCAACCTGGCCAACGCCTACGCGGCGCTGGGCCGGGACCGGGAGGCCGTGGGGCCGCTCACCGAGGCCGCCGCCGTCCGGCGCGAGCTGGTCCGGGAGAACCCCGCCACGCACACCTGGACGCTCGCCTACACGCTCGCCTCGCTCGGCGCGGTCAAGTCGCGCCTGGGCGACCTGGACGAGGCCGTCTCGCTCGAGCGGGAGGCCGTGCTGCTGCGCCGTCGCCTCGCCCGCGAGCACCCGGCGCGGTACCGCCGGATGCTCGCGGCGTCCCTCTCCAACCTCGCGGTGACGCACTCGCGGGCCGGCGAGCCGGAGGAGGCGCTGCCGCTGGAGCAGGAGGCCGTGGCGATCCGGCGCGGCCTCGCGGAGGAGGGGCAGCCGGGCGAGGAGCACCTGGCCCACTCGCTGTCCAACCTGGGCGTGCTCTACGCCGAGCTCGGCCGGGCCGCCGACGCCGTGGCGCCCACCAAGGAGGCCGTGGAGCGGCTCCGGCGGCTCGCGGGGGAGGACCCCGGCCGCTTCGAGCCCGCCCTGGCGAACGCGCTGCTCAACCTCGGCGCGGCCCTCATCGACGCCGGGCGCCTGAAGGAGGGCGTGGAGCCGACGACGGAGGCCGTGCGCCTGCGCCGCGAGCTCGCCCGGCGCAGCCCCGACGTGCACCTGCCGGGCCTCGCGGCGGCGCTGACCAACCTCGTCTCCGTGCACCTCGACCTCGGGATGGCGGACCCGGCGGCCGAGTACGCGCAGGAGGTCGTCACGGTCCGCCGGCGGCTCGTCGACGGCTCCTACGCCCACGAGCAGGACCTCCTGCGCGCCCTGGACCTGCAGGCTCGCGTGCGCCGCTCGGGCCCCGTCGAGGGCCGCGCGATCCGCTGAACGACGCGGGTGTGACGAGTCTGCCAGTGTGATCCATAGAACAGGCGTGCGAATGTCGGTGGTGCGCCCTAGGATGCCTCTGTGAGCAATCGTCTCGTCGTCTCCGGTGCCCGTGAGCACAACCTCAAGAACGTCGATCTGGACCTCCCCAGGGACCGTCTGATCGTCTTCACCGGGCTGTCGGGTTCGGGTAAGTCGTCGCTCGCGTTCGACACGATCTTCGCCGAGGGTCAGCGCCGGTACGTCGAGTCCCTGTCTGCCTACGCCCGCCAGTTCCTGGGTCAGATGGACAAGCCTGACGTCGACTTCATCGAGGGCCTGTCGCCCGCGGTGTCGATCGACCAGAAGTCCACCAACCGCAACCCGCGCTCCACCGTGGGCACCATCACCGAGGTCTACGACTACCTGCGCCTGCTGTACGCCCGCGCGGGTACCCAGTTCTGCCCCGTGTGCGGGGAGAAGGTCCAGTCGCAGACGCCGCAGCAGATCGTGGACCAGATCCTGGAGCTGCCCGAGGGCACCCGGTACCAGGTGCTGGCGCCCGTCGTGCGCGGCCGCAAGGGCGAGTACGCGGACCTGTTCAAGGAGCTGCAGGCCAAGGGCTTCTCGCGAGCCCGGGTCGACGGCGAGGTCGTGCAGCTGACCGACCCGCCCGCGCTGGAGAAGAAGCTCAAGCACGACATCGAGGTCGTCGTGGACCGGCTCGTGGCGCGCGAGGGCGTGCAGCGCCGGCTCACCGACTCGGTGGAGACCGCGCTCGCCCTGGCGAACGGCCTGGTGATGATCGAGCTGGTCGACGCCGACATCGACGACACCACGCGCACCCGCAAGTTCTCCGAGAAGCGCGCGTGCCCCAACGAGCACCCGCTGGCGCTCGACGAGATCGAGCCGCGCACCTTCTCGTTCAACGCGCCCTACGGCGCGTGCCCCGAGTGCACCGGCATCGGCTTCCGCCTGGAGGTCGACCCCGACCTGATCGTGCCGGACGACGAGCAGACGTTGCGCGGCGGCGCCGTCGCCCCGTGGGCGCAGACGTCGTCGGAGTACTTCGAGCGGGTGCTGTCCGCGCTCGCCGAGGAGATGAAGTTCTCCATGGACGTGCCGTGGCGCGCGCTGCCGGCGCGGGCCCGGGAGGCGATCCTGCACGGGCGCGACCACAAGGTGCACGTCAAGTACAAGAACCGCTGGGGCCGCGAGCGGCAGTACTCGACCGGGTTCGAGGGCGCCGTGACGTTCCTGGAGCGGCGGCACCGCGAGACGGACTCCGACTGGTCCAAGGAGAAGTACGAGGCCTACATGCGTGAGGTCCCGTGCCCGACCTGCGGCGGCGCGCGCCTCAAGCCCGAGGTGCTCGCGGTCAAGGTGGACGGTCTGTCGATCGCCGACGTCTGCCGGCTCCCGGTGGGCGAGGCCGCGGAGTTCCTCAAGGGCATCGAGCTCGGCGTGCGCGAGGCGCAGATCGCCACCGAGGTGCTCAAGGAGATCCACGCGCGCCTGGGCTTCCTGCTCGACGTCGGGCTGCACTACCTGACGCTGGAGCGGCCCGCGGGCACGCTGTCCGGCGGCGAGGCGCAGCGCATCCGGCTCGCGACCCAGATCGGCTCCGGCCTGGTGGGTGTGCTGTACGTGCTGGACGAGCCGTCGATCGGCCTGCACCAGCGCGACAACCGCCGGCTCATCGACACGCTCACCCGCCTGCGGGACCTGGGCAACACGCTGATCGTGGTCGAGCACGACGAGGACACGATCCGCGCGGCCGACTGGATCGTCGACATCGGCCCGGGCGCGGGCGAGCACGGCGGCGTCGTCATCCACTCGGGCGACTACGCCGGCCTGCTGGAGCAGCAGGACTCGCTCACCGGCGCGTACCTCGCCGGGCGCCGTTCGATCCCCGTGCCGGTGGAGCGGCGGCCTGTCGACCCCAAGCGGCAGGTCACGGTCGTGGGCGCGCACGAGAACAACCTGCGCGACGTCGACGTGTCGTTCCCGCTGGGCGTGCTGACCGTGGTGTCGGGCGTCTCGGGCTCGGGCAAGTCGACGCTCGTGAACTCGATCCTGTACACGGTCATGGCGAACCAGCTCAACGGCGCTCGCCGGGTGGCCGGCCGGCACAAGCGCGTGACGGGCCTGGACCAGCTCGACAAGGTGGTCCACGTGGACCAGGGGCCGATCGGCCGCACGCCGCGGTCCAACCCGGCCACCTACACCGGCGTCTGGGACCGGATCCGCAAGATCTTCGCGGAGACCGAGGAGGCCAAGGTGCGCGGCTACGGCCCCGGCCGCTTCTCGTTCAACGTCAAGGGCGGGCGCTGCGAGGCGTGCGCGGGCGACGGCACGATCAAGATCGAGATGAACTTCCTGCC
Organism: Promicromonospora sp. NPDC057488; assembly: GCF_042802395.1. Taxonomy (NCBI): domain Bacteria; kingdom Bacillati; phylum Actinomycetota; class Actinomycetes; order Micrococcales; family Promicromonosporaceae; genus Promicromonospora; species Promicromonospora sp. NPDC057488. Next base: position 26,712 of record NZ_JBHVEG010000063.1, on the reverse strand, counting down.
GGACGTCTACGTGCCGTGCGAGGTGTGCCACGGCGCGCGGTACAACCGCGAGACGCTCGAGGTGCACTTCAAGGGCAAGACGGTCGCCGACGTGCTGGACATGCCGATCGAGGAGGCCGCGGAGTTCTTCAAGGCGTTCCCGGCCATCTCGCGGCACCTGTCCACGCTGGTCGACGTCGGCCTCGGGTACGTGCGGCTCGGGCAGCCCGCGCCCACCCTGTCCGGCGGCGAGGCGCAGCGCGTCAAGCTCGCCGCGGAGCTGCAGAAGCGGTCCTCGGGCCGCTCGGCCTACGTGCTGGACGAGCCGACGACGGGCCTGCACTTCGAGGACGTCCGCCGCCTGCTCGGCGTGCTGCAGTCGCTGGCCGACAAGGGCAACACGGTCATCGTGATCGAGCACAACCTGGACGTCATCAAGAACGCCGACTGGGTCATCGACATGGGCCCGGAGGGCGGCAGCGGCGGCGGCAACGTCGTCGCGCAGGGCACGCCCGAGGTCGTCGCCGAGGTGCCCGAGAGCCACACGGGCACCTACCTCGCGGAGATCCTGGACGGGCACGCGCGGGCGGGTGAGGTCCCGGTGCTGCCGCCGACGAACGGGGCGGCCAAGCGCAAGACCGCGGCCCGCAAGACCAGCCGGGCCAAGGCGGCCGCCTCGGCCTGAGACTCGCGGCGTGTCGTGCGGGGCGAAGTGATGGCCTGCGGGCCGGGCGCACCCTAGGGTGAGTCCATGAGCGGAGCCACGCATGACTACGCCGTGACGGTGCGGTGGACCGGCGCGGGTGACACGGGTACGTCCTCGTACACCGCGTACTCGCGCGACCACGAGATCGACCTGGCCCACAAGCCGCCCCTGCTGGGCTCGGCGGACCCGGCGTTCCGGGGCGACCCGGGCCGGTACAACCCCGAGGAGCTGTTCGTCGTCAGCCTGAGCCAGTGCCACATGCTGTGGTTCCTGCACCTGGCGGCGGAGTCCGGCCTGGTGGTGCGGGAGTACACGGACGCGGCGACAGGCACCATGCGCGTGGAGTCGCGGGGCGAGGGCGCGTTCACCGACGTGACGCTGCACCCGCGCGTCGTGGCGGACGCCGGCGAGCTCGCCACCGACGAGCACGTGGCCGCGCTGCACCACAAGGCGCACGCGATGTGCTTCATCTCGCGGTCGGTGAACTTCCCGGTGCACGTGGCGCCGGTGCCGCTCGCCGTCGGCGCGGCCTGACCGGCCCGCCCCGCCCGGGGCAACGGTCCCGGGCGCCCGGGCGTCACAGGTCATGACGGGCGCCGCTGGGGTGCCCGGACGAGGAGCAGCCATGCGTACGACACGGATGTCCCGGCTGGCGGCGGCGGTGGTGGTGAGTGCCGCGCTGGTCGCGACCACGGCCTGCCAGGCCGACCCGCCGCCGGAGGCGGAGACCAGCGCGCCGGCCACCCCGAGCACGGAGCCGACCGGCCAGGCCTCGCCGTCGGGCGAACCCGCTCCGGGCGAGTCCGAGCCGGGCGGCGGGCCCACCGACGACGGCGGGTCCGGCGGCGCGGGTGCGCCCTACGAGGACGGCTACCAGCCGCCCTGGTTCGAGGGGACGGACTGGTCGTGCGGCATGCCCGCAGCGGACCTGGTCCCCGTCGGCGACGACTGGACGCTCGAGGTCGCGGGCGAGCTGACGGACACCTCCGGCGGCGAGCCGTCGCACAACGGTGACCGGTTCCTGCCCGTGACGCTGACCGGGCCGGCGGGCGCGGTGCACGTCAGCCCGCCGGCGACGGTCTGGACGCAGGGCGACGTCGTGGTCGAGCTGCCGGCCCTGGCCGACGCCGCGCCCGTCGAGACCGCGGGCGGCGAGCGGCTCGACGCGGTGGCCGGCCTCCTGTCGCACTGCGTGCCGGGTCCCGAGACCGGGGGCATGACGACGTACGAGACCGAGCTGCCCGAGGGCGACTACGAGGTGCGGGCGTTCGTCGAGGTCGACCCGGGCGGCGACCCACGTCAGCTCGTGCTGAGCGACCCGGTCGCCGTCTCCGTCACCGCGGACGGCATCGTGGAGCGCTGAGCCGGCCGCGGGCGGCGGCCGACGCCGCCCGTGCGCTCCGCGTTGTCAGTGGCAGCGCATAGGTTTGTGCCATGGCGGATCCAGCAACCTATCGACCCAAGGCGGGAGAGATCCCGACGTCGCCCGGTGTCTACCGGTTCCGCGACGAGCACGGCCGGGTCATCTACGTGGGCAAGGCGAAGAACCTGCGCCAGCGCCTGGCGAACTACTTCCAGGACGTGGCGCACCTGCACGAGCGCACGCAGCGGATGGTGACCACCGCGGCGTCGGTCGAGTGGACGGTGGTGGGCACCGAGGTCGAGGCGCTCGCCCTGGAGTTCACCTGGATCCAGCAGTACGACCCGCGGTTCAACGTGAAGTACCGGGACGACAAGTCCTACCCGTACCTCGCCGTCACCCTGGGCGAGGAGGTGCCGCGTGCCCAGGTGCTGCGCGGGGCCAAGCGCAAGGGCACGCGGTACTTCGGCCCGTACGGGCACGCCTGGGCCATCCGGGAGACGCTCGACCTGCTGCTGCGGGTGTTCCCGATCCGCACCTGCTCGGCCGGCGTCTACAAGCGCGCGGGCCAGTCCGGGCGGCCGTGCCTGCTCGGGTACATCGACAAGTGCTCCGCGCCGTGCGTGGGCCGCATCAGCGTGGACGACCACCGCGCGCTGGTGCTGGACTTCTGCGACTTCATGGCGGGCGACACCGCCAAGTTCGAGCGGCGGCTGACCAAGCGCATGCAGGAGGCCGCGGCCGAGATGGAGTACGAGCAGGCCGCCCGCCTGCGTGACGACATCGAGGCGCTCCGCCGCGCCACGGAGAAGAACGCCGTGGTGCTGGGCGACGCCACCGACGCCGACGTGTTCGCGCTGGTGGGCGACGAGCTGGAGGCCGCCGTCCAGGTGTTCCACGTGCGCGGCGGCCGTATCCGCGGCCAGCGCGGCTGGGTGGTCGAGAAGGTCGAGGACATCAGCGACGGCGAGCTCGTGGAGCACCTGCTGCAGCAGGTCTACGGCTCCGCGGAGGAGACCACCGGCCCGGAGGCGCGCGACGCCGTGCCCCGCGAGGTGCTGGTGCCCGTGCTGCCGCCCGACCTGGACCAGGTCGGCGCCTGGCTCACCGGCCTGCGCGGCTCCCGCGTGGACGTGCGCGTGCCGCAGCGCGGCGACAAGAAGGAGCTCGCCGAGACGGTCCGCAAGAACGCCGAGCACGCGCTGATGCTGCACCGCACCCGGCGCGCGGGCGACCTCACGACCCGCAGCCAGGCGCTGCGCGAGATCCAGGAGGCGCTCGACCTGGACTCGGCGCCCCTGCGCATCGAGTGCTACGACATCTCGCACACCCAGGGCACCTTCCAGTCGGCGTCCATGGTGGTCTTCGAGGACGGCCTGGCCCGCAAGAGCGAGTACCGCTCGTTCAGCATCCGCGGCTCGGACGGCGACGGCGCCCGCGACGACACCGAGGCGATGCACGAGGTCATCACGCGCCGGTTCAAGCGCTACCTCGCCGACCGGCTCAGGTCGAACGACGTCGAGATCTCCGCGGGCGAGGACCCGGCCGGCGCCGACCTGCCCGGGCCGCTGCCGGGCGGCGAGGTCGCGGCCGACGCCCCCGAGGAGAAGGCGCGGTTCGCCTACCCGCCCAGCCTCGTCGTGGTCGACGGCGGCCCGCCCCAGGTCGCCGCCGCGAAGCGCGCCCTGGACGAGCTCGGCATCACCGACGTCGCGCTGTGCGGCCTGGCCAAGCGCCTGGAGGAGGTGTGGCTCCCGGGCGAGGACTACCCCGTCATCCTGCAGCGCTCCAGCGAGGGCCTGTACCTGCTGCAGCGCGTCCGCGACGAGGCACACCGGTTCGCCATCACGCAGCACCGCCGGCGGCGCAGCAAGGGCATGACCGCCTCCGTGCTCGACGACGTCCCCGGGCTCGGCCCGGCGCGCAAGAAGGTGCTGCTGACCCACTTCGGCTCGCTCAAGCGGCTCAAGGCCGCCAGCGTCGAGGAGATCGCCAGTGTGCGGGGGATGGGGGACAAGACCGCGGAGGCCGTCGTGGCCGCCCTGAAGGCGTGACGCTGGCATGCTAGGTGCCATGAGCAACACCGAGCCGTCGCCCACCACGGCCCCCGAGGGAATCGCCGCGGTCGAGGCCGCCACGCACACCCCCGAGCGCAGCGAACCGCAGGTCCTGGTGATCACCGGCATGTCCGGCGCCGGCCGGTCCCGGGCCGCCGCCGTGCTGGAGGACCTCGACTGGTACGTCGTCGACAACCTGCCGCCCATGATGCTCGTGCCCCTGGTCGACCTCATGGCCAAGGGCTCCAGCATCGAGCGCGTCGCCGTGGTCGTGGACGTGCGCGGCCGGCAGTTCTTCTCGGAGCTCGACAAGGTGCTCGTGCACATGTCGGAGGCCGGGGTGGCCTACCGGATCCTGTTCCTGGACGCGACCGACGAGGTGCTGGTCCGCCGCTTCGAGCAGGTGCGCCGCCCGCACCCCCTGCAGGGCGACGGCCGGATCCTGGACGGCATCGCCGAGGAGCGCTCCGTGGTGGCCACCCTGGCCGAGCGTGCCGACCTGCGGATCGACACCTCCGACCTGTCCGTGCACGACCTCGCGCGGGAGATCCGGGCCTGGCTCGCGCACGACGCCACCGAGCAGCTCCGCATCAACGTGATCTCGTTCGGCTTCAAGTACGGCATCCCCCTGGACGCCGACCACGTGGTGGACGTACGGTTCCTGGCCAACCCCTACTGGATCACCGAGCTGCGACACCTGACGGGGCGTGACCAGCCAGTTCGCGACTACGTGCTCGCCCGTCCGGGCGCCGTGGAGTTCGCGGACCGGTACGTCGACGCCCTGGCCCCGGTGCTCGCCGGCTATCTCAACGAGGAGAAGCGTTACGTGACCATCGCCGTGGGATGCACGGGCGGGAAGCACCGCTCCGTCGCCATGTCGGACGCCATCGCCGACCGGCTGCGCGCCCGGGGACAGCTCGTCTCCGTCTCGGCGCGTGATCTGGGCCGCGAATGATCCCGCACGCGCCGGGAGTGCCCGACGTCCCCGCACCGGAGTGGAGCAAGAACCCGTCGGTCGTCGCCCTCGGCGGCGGCCACGGCCTGTCCGCCAGCCTGTCCGCGCTACGGCTCATGTCGGACCGCCTCACCGCGGTGGTGACGGTGGCCGACGACGGCGGCTCGTCCGGCCGGCTGCGCGACGAGCTCGACGTGCTGCCGCCCGGCGACCTGCGGATGGCGCTCGCGGCCCTGTGCGACGACTCCGAGTGGGGCCGCACCTGGAGCGCGATGCTGCAGCACCGCTTCTCGTCGACCGGCGAGCTGGACAACCACGCCATGGGCAACCTGCTCATCGTCGCGCTCTGGGAGCTCCTCGGTGACGCGGTCGAGGGCCTGGACTGGGTGGGCCGCCTGCTCGGCGCCCGCGGCCGCGTGCTCCCGATGGCCTCGGTGCCGCTCGTGGTCGAGGCCGACGTACGGCACGCCTCCGCGCCCGGTGAGCCGGAGGCGCCCCTGGAGACGGTGATCGGGCAGAGCAAGGTCGCCGTGACCGAGGGGCGCATCGAGCAGCTCCGGCTGCTCCCCGCCGACCCGCCGGCCTCGCCGGAGGCTGTGCAGGCGGTGCTCGACGCCGACTGGGTGGTCCTGGGCCCCGGGTCCTGGTACTCGTCCGTGCTGGTCCACCTGCTGGTGCCCGCGCTCGCGGACGCCCTGCACGTCACCAAGGCGCGGCGCTGCGTGACCCTCAACCTGTCCGCGGAGAACGGCGAGACGGAGGGCCTGACCGCCGTCGACCACCTGGAGGCGCTGCACAAGCACGCGCCCGGGCTGCGGATCGACGCCGTGCTGGCCGACCCGTCCGCCGTCGAGGACGTCGCGGCCCTGGAGGCCGCGGCCGCGTCCATGGGGGCGCGCGTGATCATGCGCCAGGTCCGTCGCGGTGACGACACCGCCCGGCACGACGGGCTGCGCCTGGCCGCGGCCTACCGCGACGTCTTCGAGGGCGTCTACGGCGACGTCTGACCCTCCGCCGGCTCCCGGGCCGCGCGCTCGCACGATCCGTCGTGCCGGTGCGCGGCCCGTCGTCGTCCCGCTCCGGGGCGCCCCGGTCGGACGCCGTCCGATATGCGAGACCCCTCCTGGACACCGTTGACACGCTCGGCGGGCGGTCGTAACTTCCCCGCACACCGAATTCCTATCAGTCCGATAGGAAATTCGAATCGGAGGGAGACCGGCATGGCACGAGCGATGAACGGCACGGTGCGGATCGCGCACGCCCGCTCGATGTGTCGCGTCCCCCGCAGCTGTCCCGCCGGCCGCTGACCGCGCCCGGGTAGCCCGGCCGGCGCCCCCGCGCCCGGCAGCCCGCGCCCGTCACCCCGCGCTCGCAGCGCGTCCGCCGCACCCGCGGCACCAACCCACCTCGCCCCCCCCGCGTCACCTTCGGTGACGGGCCTTCGCGCACCTGCACGCAGGCCCGCCTCGCCGTGCCCCGAGAGGACAACCCGCATGGTCCCGAACCGCCCGCACCCCGCCACGACCAGCCCCGAGACCGGCTCCAAGACCGGCCCCGAGACCCGCCCGCGCGCTGCCAGGGCGACCGCCGTCGTCGGCGCGGCCCTGGCCGCCGGCCTCGCCCTGACCGGCTGCGCCGGACCGGACGCCGCGTCGGGTGCCGCCTCGGGCGCCACAGCCGCCGAGCCGACCCCGGGCGGCACGCTCAAGTTCGCGCTCGGCGCCGCGCCGCAGGGCGTGGACCCGCAGCAGGTCGGCTCCAACGTGAGCATCTACGTGGCGCGGCAGCTCGCCGACTCCCTGACCGACCAGGACCCGGAGACGGGTGAGATCGGGCCGTGGCTCGCGGAGAGCTGGGACGTCAGCGACGACCTGACGCGCTTCACCTTCCACCTGCGCGACGGCGTCACGTTCTCGGACGGCAGCGCGCTGGACTCCGCGGACGTCAAGGCGAGCTTCGACGCCATCGTGGGCGACCTCGGGGCCACCGCGCCGCTCGCGGCGAGCTACCTCGCGGGCTACGAGCAGACCAAGGTGCCCGACGAGCTCACCGCGACCGTCGTCTTCGACGAGCCGAACGCGCAGTTCCTGCAGGCCACCTCGACGGTGTCGCTCGCGATCCTGGCCGAGGAGACCGCCGCGGTGGACCCGGCCGAGCGCCTCCAGGGCGACGTCGTCGGCTCCGGCCCGTTCTTCCTGGAGAGCTACACCCAGGACCAGGGCGCCGTCGTCACCCGCCGCGAGGGCTACGACTGGGCGCCCGCGTCGGCCGAGCACGAGGGCGACGCCTACCTGGAGCGCATCGAGTTCTCCGTGGTACCGGAGTCGGGCGTGCGGGCCGGCGGGCTCGCGTCCGACCAGTTCGACGCCGTCGGCGACGTGCTGCCGCAGGACGTGCCGCAGATCGAGGGCTCCGGCGGCGCGGTGCTGACCCGCGCCAACCCGGGGGTGCCGTTCGTGCTGCAGCCCAACCTGACCCGTGCGCCCCTGGACGACGTCGAGGTGCGCCGCGCCCTGCTGGTGGCGATCGACCGCCAGGAGCTGGTCGACACGGTGCTGTCCGACGCGTTCGAGCCGGCCACCGGCATCCTCGCCTCCACCACGCCGGGCTACGCGGACCTGTCCGACCGGCTCGCCTTCGACCCGGAGGAGGCCGGCCGCATCCTCGACGACGCCGGGTGGGCCCTCGGGCCGGACGGCATCCGCGAGAAGGACGGCGAGCCGCTGGAGATCGAGGTGACCTACACCCCGGTGTTCACCGGCAGCGGGCCCGTCCTGGAGCTCGTGGCCCAGCAGCTGCGCGCCGTCGGCGTCGACCTGACGCTCCGCCAGCTCACGGCCGCCGAGCAGACCACCGCCCAGGACTCCGGCGACTACGACTTCTACTACTACAACGTCACGCGGGCCGACGCCGACATCCTGCGCACCCAGTTCTCCACGGCCCAGCGCAACCTCAGCCTGCGCGAGCCCGACGACGTCGTCGACCCGCTGCTCGACGAGCAGCTCGGCGAGGCCGACCCGGCCACCCGCGACACGATCGCCGCCGAGGCGCAGGAGGCGCTGCTGGACCAGGCCCTCGCGGTCCCGCTGTTCGAGCTGGCCCAGTCCATCGGGGTGCGCGGCGACGTGCACGGCGTCACGTTCGACGCCTCCTCCCGGCTGCTGTTCCACGACGCCTGGATCGAGCAGGAGTGATGACGGCCTACGTGCTGCGCCGCCTCGGCGGCGCCGTCGCGGTCCTCTGGGCGGCGTTCACGGTCTCGTACCTGATCCTGTACCTGCTGCCCAGCGACCCCGTCGCGATCATGCTCGACCAGGGCGCCGGCGGCGAGCGCGTGGACCCGGCCCGCGTGGCCGAGCTGCGTGAGCGGTACGGGTTCGACCAGGGCCCCGTGCAGCAGTACCTGACGCTGCTCGGCCGCACGCTGACGGGCGACCTCGGCACCTCCATCAGCAGCGGCGCGCCCGTGACCGGGCTCATCGCGGACGCGTTCCCGGAGACCGCCAAGCTCGCCGGCCTCGCGCTCGTGCTGGGCCTGGCGGGCGGCGTCGGCATCGCGGTGCTCGCGTCCTGGACCCGCGCCGCCTGGCTGCGCGACCTGCTGCTCGCCCTGCCGCCGCTCGGCGTCGCGGTGCCCGGGTTCTGGGTGGGCCTCGTGCTGCTCCACCTGTTCTCGTTCACCTGGTTCGTCTTCCCGGCGGTCGGCAACGAGGGGTTCGCGTCGCTGGTGCTGCCCGCGGTCACGCTCGCCGTCGGGCTGGCCGCCGTCGTCGCGCAGGTGCTGTCCCAGGGCCTGCGCGAGGCGTGGCGCGCGCCGTACGTCGAGACGGCGTTCGCCAAGGGCTCCGGGCGGGCCCGCGTGCTCGGGGCGCACGTGGCCCGCAACGGGTCCCTGCCCACCGTCACCGTGCTCGGCGTGCTGGTGGGCAACCTGCTGGGCGGCACAGTCGTGGTCGAGACCGTGTTCTCCCGCCAGGGCTTCGGCCGCCTCGTCGAGAACGCCGTCACCACGCAGGACATCCCCGTCGTCCAGGGGCTCGTGGTCGTCGCCGCCGCCGTGTTCGTCGGCACCAGCCTCCTGGTGGACCTCGTGCACCCCCTGCTCGACCCGCGGGTGCTCGCCGGCGGCCACGGCCGCACGGGGGGAGGTGCGCGATGAGCGCCGCCCTCGCCCTGCTGCGCACCCGGCCCGCCGCCCTCGTGGCGCTCGCCGTGGTGACCCTGGTGCTGGCCTGGGCGCTCGTGCCCGGCCTCTTCACGGGCCAGGACCCGATCACCGGCGTCCCCGCCGACAAACTACAGGCGCCCGGCGCCGCCCACTGGTTCGGCACCGACCACCTGGGCCGCGACCTGTTCGCCCGCACCGTGCACGGCACCAGCCTGTCCGTGCGGGCCGCGCTGCTCGCGATCGGCGTGGCGCTGGTGGCCGGCTCCGGCGTCGGGCTGCTCGCCGGGTTCCTCGGCGGCCCCGTCGACGACGCCCTCATGCGCGCCACCGACGTGCTGCTCGCCATCCCCGGCCTGCTGCTGTCCCTCGCCGTCGTCACCGCGCTCGGCTTCGGCACCGTCAAGGTCGCGATCGCCGTGGGTGTCGCCTCGGTGGCCACGTTCGCCCGCGTCATGCGCAGCCAGGTGCTGCGGGTACGGCACGCGACCTACGTCGAGGCCGCGCGGCTCGCCGGCGCGAGCCGCGGCGCGGTGCTGCTGCGGCACGTGCTGCCCAACGCCGCCGGGCCGGTGCTGGCGCTCGCGGCCGTCGAGCTCGGCGCGGTGATCCTCGCGGTCTCGGCCCTGAGCTTCCTCGGGTACGGCGCCACGCCGCCCACGCCCGAGTGGGGCTCGCTGGTGGCCGAGGGGCGCGACTACCTGGCCGTGGCCTGGTGGTACTCGACGCTGCCGGGCCTGGTCATCGCGCTGTTCGTGCTCGCCGTCGGCGTGCTCGGGCGGGCGCTCACCCGCGAGACGAGGACGGACCGATGACGCTGACGACGAGGACCGGCCCGACGGCGGGCGCCACACCGGCGGCGGACGCCGCGCCCGCGGCCGGGGGAGCGGACGCCCAGGCGCCGTCGGACGCCCTGCTGCGCGTGCGCGGCCTGCGCGTCGCGTACGGCGACACCGAGGTGGTGCACGGCGTCGACCTGGACGTGCGGCCGGGCGAGGTGGTCGCGCTGGTGGGCGAGTCCGGGAGCGGCAAGTCCACCACGGCCCACGCCCTGATCGGCCTGCTGCCCGACGGCGGCCGGGTCACCGGGGGCTCGGCGCACCTCGGCACGGGCCAGGGCTCGGCGGCGCTGACCGGGCTGCTCCCGGACGCCTGGCGGCGCGTGCGCGGCGTCCGGGTGGGGCTGGTGCCGCAGGACCCGGGCACCGCGCTGGACCCGGTGGTGCGCGTGGGGGAGCAGGTGGCCGAGGCGCTCGTCGTGCACGGCACGCCGCGCCGGGCCGCCCGGGAACGCGCCGTCGAGATCCTGGCCGAGGTGGGGCTCGACCGGCCCAGGGAGCGGGCGCGGCAGTACCCGCACCAGCTCTCGGGCGGCATGCGGCAGCGCGTGCTCGTGGGGATCGCGATGGCCTGCGAGCCGGAGCTCGTGATCGCCGACGAGCCGACGTCGGCCCTGGACGTGACCGTGCAGCGGCGGGTGCTCGACCTGCTCGCGGACCTCACGAGCCGCGCGGGCACGGCGGTGCTGCTCATCACGCACGACCTGGCCGTGGCCGCCGACCGGGCCGACCGCGTGGTCGTGCTCAAGGACGGCGTGGTGGTCGAGGAGGGTCCGGCCGCCCGCGTGCTGGGCGCGCCCGAGCACCCGTACACGCGGGAACTGGTCGCGGCCGTACCCGGCAGAAATAATGTGCCAAGCGGCTACGCCGCAGACGCGGGTCCCGCGGGCGGGGTGCAGGGCGAACCAGCCCCGAGCACGGCCGACCACGCGGCCGCGACGACCTCCGCCGGGACGACCTCCGCCGCGACGACCTCCGCCACGACGACTTCCGCCACGGTCGTCGACGCCGCCCCCGAGGAGGCCCCGCCGCCCGCGCTGCTGGAGGTCCGCGGCCTCGTCAAGAAGTTCCGCCTCGGCCGGCGCGAGCGGCTGCGCGCCGTCGACGACGTGTCGTTCGCCGTGCCGCGCGGGTCGGCGTTCGCGCTGGTGGGGGAGTCGGGGTCGGGCAAGTCGACCACCGCGCGCCTCGTGCTGGGGCTGGAGCGGCCGGACGCCGGTGTCGTCGAGCTGGACGGCGCGCCCGTGGGCGCCGACCGCACGACCCGCCGCCGGACCCAGCTCGTGCACCAGGACCCGTACTCGTCCCTGGACCCGCGCTTCACGGTCGCCGCCGTCGTGGAGGAGCCGCTGCGGGCGCACCGCGTCGGCACCCGCGCCGAGCGGCGCGACCGGGTCGCGCAGCTCCTGGAGCAGGTGCACCTCTCCCCGGACCTGGCCCGACGGCGGCCCGCCGAGCTGTCGGGCGGGCAGCGCCAGCGGGTCGCGATCGCGCGGGCGCTGGCCCTGGACCCGGAGCTGCTCGTGCTCGACGAGCCCACGTCGGCGCTCGACGTCTCCGTGCAGGCCCGCGTGCTGGAGCTGCTGGCCCGGCTGCGCGCCGAGCGCGGCCTCACCTACCTGTTCATCTCGCACGACCTGGGCGTGGTGCGACAGGTCGCCGACCACGTGGGCGTGCTCAGCGGCGGCCGGCTGGTGGAGACCGGGCCCGTCGCGCGCGTCTTCGACCACCCCGCCCACCCCTACACCGCCGAGCTGATCGCGGCGATCCCCGGTGCCCGTACCCCTGCGCACCCCGACCGGAAGGACCTGACATGACCGAGGCACTGCGCACGGCGACCGACGACGCGCCGAGCCCGGACGCCGCGAGCGCCGACGCCGCGAGCGCCGGTGACGCCGCCCGGGAGCACGCCGCGTGGCGTGCGGAGCGGGAGAGCGGGCTGCGGGAGCCGCACGGCTGGCTGAGCCTGACGGGGCTCCTGTGGCCGACGGCGGAGCCCGGGCGGTTGCCGGGCCTGCCGGGGGAGTGGTGGGTCGTGGACCGCACGCTGCACACCCGGCCCGCGCCGGGGGACACGACGGCGCTGCGGGGCGAGCGGGTGGCGGAGCACGGTCCGACGTCGGTGACCGTCGACGAGGGCCGGTCGCTGGTCCTGGGTACGTTCCTGCCGGAAGGTCTGGCGGGTTCGGGCGAGGAGGCCACCCCCGACCCCGAGCGGGAGATCGCCGTCGAGGTGGTGCTGCGCACGGGCCGGTACGGCCTGCGCCCGCGGGACCCGCGGGCGGCGACCCGCGCCGGGTTCACGGGCGTCCCGGCGTTCGAGCACGACCCGGCGTGGGTGCTGGACGCCCGCGTGACCTGGTACGAGCAGCCCGAGCGCGTGACGGTCGGGGCGGCCCAGCCGCGCCTCGTGCACCACGTGCAGGTGGTCGGCGAGGTCGACGTGGTGCACGGCGACACGGTCACGACGCTCGCGCTGACCGGCACCCCGGCGGCGCCCACCCTGCTGTTCAGCGACGAGGCGGACGGCGTCGCGCCGTGGCGGGTCCTGCACGTCACCGCGCCGGCGGCGTCCGACCCGGCCGAGGCCCAGGCCGAGGCCGAGGACGATCGGGCCCCCGGCACCTCGGGCACGCTGCGCCTGGACCTGAACCGGGCGATCAACCTGCCGTACGCGTTCACCGAGTTCGGCACGTGCCCGGCCCCGGTGGCGGGCAACCACCTGCCGTTCGCCGTCACCGCGGGCGAGAAGGCACCCCGGTGACCGCCGTCTCGGCGTCCCCGTGGGCGCACGCCGCGATCGAGGTGCGGGACGTACACCTGTCCGACCCGCTGGTCGAGCCGCTGCTCGCCGGGCTCTCGGTCGAGTACCGCGCCCGGTACCACGACCTGCTCACGGAGGAGCAGCACCGGGCCGAGATGGCGCACTACGCCGCCGAGGAGTTCGCCCCGCCGGTCGGTTCCCTGGTGCTGCTCCTGGCCGACGGCGAGCCGGTGGCGGGCGGCGCGTTCCGGCGTCGGCTGGAGCCGGAGCTGGGGGAGGCCGCGCGCCTGGCGCGCCCCGACGTACGGGACGCGGACGGCGTCCCGGCCGTGCCCACGGCCGAGCTCAAGCGCATCTGGACCCACGACGCCCACCGGCGCCGGGGGCTGGCGCGCCGGGTCCTGGCCGAGCTGGAGACGCGGGCCCGCGACCTGGGCTACCCGCGGCTGTACCTGACCACGGGCCCGCGCCAGCCGGAGGCGGCGGGTCTGTACCGCTCCACGGGCTACACGCCGCTCACCGCGGCCGCCGCCGGCGAGCCCGCCGACCCGGCAGAGGAGCAGCCCTTCGGCCCGCTCCCGTTCGAGAAATGGCTGACGACATGAGTGCCGACCTGGCCGAGGGCGAGTCCCGCCTGCTGTACCCGCCGCCCGGCCTGCCCCCGGGCGGGGACGACCCGGCGCAGGCCGGACCGTCCGACGAGGACCTGCGCGTCGTCGGGGCCCGGCACCCGGGCCGCTGGGTCGCCACCGCGGTGGTCGGCGTGCTGCTGGCCATGGTGGTCTCCTCCCTGGTCACGAACGACCGCTGGGAGTGGGACGTCGTGGCCCGCTACCTCACGTGGCCCTCGATCCTGGAGGGCGCGTGGGCCACGGTGCGGCTCACGGTGACGGCGTCGATCGTGGGCTTCGCGCTCGGCACCGTGCTGGCCCTGATGCGGCTGTCCCGCTCGCCCCTGCTGCAGGCCGTCTCGTGGGCCTACACGTGGGTGTTCCGCTCGGTGCCGCTGCTGCTGCAGCTCCTGCTCTGGTACAACCTCGCGTACCTGTACCCGGTGCTCAGCCTCGGCATCCCGTTCGGGCCCGAGTTCCTGTTCTTCGACACGCTCGACCTGATCGACAAGTTCTGGGCCGCGATCCTGGGCCTCGGCCTGTCGCAGGCGGCGTACAGCGCGGAGATCGTCCGCGCCGGCATCCTCGGCGTCGACCAGGGGCAGCACGAGGCCGCCGCCTCCCTGGGCCTCCCGCGGCACCGGCAGGTGCGGCGCATCATCCTGCCGCAGGCCATGCGGTCCATCGTGCCCACGGCGGTGAACGAGGTGATCGGCCTGCTCAAGGGCACCTCGATCGTGTACGTGCTCGCGTACGGCGAGCTGTTCTACATCGTGAGCGTCATCTACGGCCGCAACGGCCGCGTGGTGCCGCTCCTGATCGTCGCCGCGATCTGGTACCTGGCGCTCACCACCCTCATCACGGTGGTCCAGTACTACGTCGAGCGGCACTACGCCAAGGGCGCGCTGCGCACCCTGCCGCCCACACCGGTCCAGCGCGTGCGCTGGGAGCTCCAGGTCGGCTGGTCGCGCCTCACCGGCGCTCCCGTGCCCGACGGCGTCCCGCCCGCCCTGGCCGCGCGCGTCCGGGTCGGGCGGTGGGTCGCCCCGCGCACCACGACCACCGGACCGAAGGGAGGTGCCGCATGACCGGGGGACTGCTGGAGATCCGGGGCGTGCACAAGTCGTACGGCCTGCTGGAGGCGCTGCGCGGCGTGGACCTGACCGTCCGGCCGGGCGAGGTCGCCGCGATCATCGGCCCGTCCGGGTCGGGCAAGTCGACACTGCTGCGCGCCATCAACCACCTGGAGAAGGTAGACCGCGGGTTCGTGTCCCTGGACGGCGAGCTCATCGGGTACGCCCGGCGCGGCAACACCCTGCGCGAGCTCACCGAGCGGGAGATCCTGCGGCGGCGCACCCGCATCGGGTTCGTCTTCCAGAACTTCAACCTCTTCCCGCACCTCACCGTGCTGGAGAACATCGTCGAGGCGCCGATCTTCGCCCAGGGCCGGCCGCGCGCCGAGGCCGAGGCGGAGGCCCGCGAGCTGCTGGCCCGCGTCGGGCTCGCCGACCGGGCCGACGACCGGCCCCGGCAGCTCTCCGGCGGCCAGCAGCAGCGCGTCGCCATCGCCCGCGCCCTCGCCCTGCGCCCCGCCGTCGTGCTCTTCGACGAGCCGACGTCGGCCCTCGACCCCGAGCTGGTCGGCGAGGTGCTCGGCGTCATCAAGGAGCTCGCCGGCACCGGCACGACCCTCGTCGTCGTCACCCACGAGGTCGGGTTCGCCCGCGAGATCGCGGACACCGTCGTCTTCATGGACGAGGGCGTCGTGGTCGAGCAGGGACCGCCCGCCGACGTGCTCGACAACCCCGCCAACGACCGCACCAGGGCCTTCCTGGAGAAGGTCCTGTGACCCTCGACCTCCACCTGAACCCCACCCCGACCCCCGCCCCGAAGGGAACCACCGTGACCGTCTCCCGACGCGCCACCCGCCGCCTGCTCGCCCTGACCGCCGTGCCGCTGCTCGCCCTCACGGCCGCCTGCTCGGCCGCCAGCACCGAGCGCCCCGAGACCGAGGAGGCCGCCGGCCTCGCCGAGAACGCGCCCGAGTCCGCCGGCCTGCAGGTCAGCACCAGCCCCGAACAGGACCGCATCCGCAGCACCGAGTCCGCCGACGCCGTGGCCCTGCTGCCCGACGAGTGGGCCGACAAGGACGAGATCACCGTCGCCGTCAGCGGCGGCGGCGCCCCGCCCCTGGTCTTCCTCGCCGACGACGACAAGACGCCGATCGGCCACGAGACCGACATCGCCCAGCTCGTCGCCGACGCCCTCGGCAAGGACCTGAACCTGGAGGTCAAGGCCTGGGCCGACTGGCCGCTCGCCCTCCAGTCCGGCGACGTCGACGCCGTCATCTCCAACGTCACCGTCACCGAGGAGCGCAAGGAGACCATCGACTTCTCCAGCTACCGCGTCGACGAGCTCGGCTGGCTCACCGCCGCCGACTCCGACCTGGTCATCGAGGACCGCGAGGACATCGCGGGCAAGATCGTCGGCGTCGGCTCCGGGACCAACCAGGAGAAGATCCTGCTCGAGTGGGACCGGCTCAACCAGGAAGAGGGCCTGGAGCCCATCCAGGGCCCCGAGTACTACGAGCAGCTCTCCGACGTGCTGCTCGCCCTCCAGTCCGGCCGCGTCGAGGCCTACGTGGGCCCCAACGCGTCGCTCGCCTACCAGGCCGCCGTCTCCCCGGAGGACTTCAAGGTGGTCGGCACCCTGAACGGCGGCTGGCCCGACACCGCGCAGATCGCGGTGGCCACCAAGAAGGGCGCCGACGCCGCCGACGCGGTCACCGCCGCCCTCAACCACGCCATCGAGGACGGCTCCTACCAGCAGGTCCTGGAGCGCTGGGGCCTGCAGGTCGAGGCCGTCGACCGCGCCGAGACCAACCCGCCCGGCCTGCCCAAGACGGAGGAGTGAGCCGCATGACCGAACCAGCCACCGACCGCGCCACCGGTACCCGCGTACCCCTGTCCGTGCTCGACCTCGCCCTCGTCGCCGACGGCTCCACCGGCGCCGCGGCCATCCAGCGGGCCGTGGCGCTCGCGGTCGACCTCGACGCCCTCGGCTACCGGCGCGTCTGGTATGCCGAGCACCACCTCGCGCCCGGCGTCGCCTCCGCGGCGCCCGCCGTCCTCGCGGCCGCCGTCGCCGCCCGCACCTCGCGGATCCGTGTCGGCTCCGGGGCGGTGCTGCTGTCCACGACGTCGCCCCTGATCGCCGCCGAGCAGTTCGGCACCATCGCCGCCCTGCACCCCGGCCGGGTCGACCTGGGCCTGGGCCGCGCGTTCACGGTCCCGCGGTCACCCGCCGCGCCCCGCGCCGCGGACGCCGCCGCGCCCGAGGGCGACGAACGTAGGAACGGTCGCGCCAAGGCAGCCGAGAACCCGAGCAAGCCTACGTTCGACGGCGGGCGGGCAGCGGCCGGAGCCGTGCCGCGGCTCGTGGACGGGCTGTACGTGCCGCCCGCGCCACCGAACGGGTTCAACGACCCGGCGCTGCGCGAGCGGATCCTTGCCCAGCAGGAGGTGATCGGCGCGCAGCGCGAGCCCGCGGACTTCCGCGAGGAGGTCGAGCTCGTGCTCGACGTCCAGCGCGGCACCTACCGCGACCGCAGCGGCGGTGCCTACACCAGCCCGCCCGTCGAGGGTGCCCAGTTCGACCTCTGGCTCCTCGCGTCCAGCGGGGGCGAGAGCGCCCGGGTGGCGGGCGAGCTGGGCCTGCCGCTCGCGGCCAACTTCCATGTCAGCCCCGCCACCGTGCTCGACACGGTGGCGGCCTACCGGGAGGCATTCCGGCCCGGCGTCCTGGAGGAGCCGTACGTCGTCGTCTCGGCCGACGTGCTCGTCGCGCAGACCCTCGAACGGGCCCGTGTGCTCGCCGAGCCCTTCGCCGACTGGGTGCTGTCCATCCGCCGCGGCGAGCGCGGCGCCATCGCGTACCCGTCGCCGTCCGCCGCGACCGCCTGGACCGACCGGCCCGACGCCGAGCGCGCGCTCGTGGCCGACCGCGTCGACACGCGGATCGTCGGTGACCCGGACACCGTCGTCGAACGCCTGGAGACGCTCGTCCGCGTCACCGGGGCCGACGAGCTGCTGGTCACCACCGCCACCCACGACCCCGCCGAGACCCGCCGCTCGTTCGAGCTGCTGGCCCACGCGTGGGGGACCGGCGACCGAGCCGCGACCAGCCCCGGCCGAGTGGCCAGCGGCGTCTGACGACCTACCCGTACCGAACGAAGGAGAACCCTCATGCCCGTCGAGTTCCTCGGCATCGCCGCCACCAGCGACGCCTCCGAGACCACCGCCCGCACCACCGCGCCCTTCGACCCCGACTACCTGGTGCGCATCGCGCGCGCCCACCAGGACAACGGCTGGACCCGCATCCTGTTCGCCTACGGCTCCTCCGGGCCGGAGCCGGCGGCGCTCGCGGCGCACGTCGCCGCGCACGTGCCGGACATCGAGCTGCTGCTGGCGCACCGGCCCAACGTCTCCTACCCGACGTACGCGGCCAAGACGTTCGCGACCCTGGACCAGCTCTCGGGCGGGCGGCTGTCGGTGCACTTCATCTCGGGCGGCAACGACCACGAGCAGGGCCGCGAGGGCGACACCCTCACCAAGGACCAGCGGTACGCCCGCACCCGCGAGTACATCCAGATCGTCAGGCGGGCCTGGACCAGCGCGGAGCCGTTCGACCACCACGGCGAGTTCTACGACCTCGACGACTTCGTGCTGGACGTGAAGCCGGTCGAGGGCCACGTGCCGACCATCTCGTTCGGCGGCTCGTCCGAGGCGGCCTACCCCGTGGGCGCCGCGGAGGCCGACATCTACGCCGTCTGGGGCGAGCCCCTGGACCGCACCGCCGAGCAGATCGCCCGCGTGCACGCCGAGGCGGCGGCCGTCGGCCGGGCGACGCCACCGCGCATCCACGCCGCGTTCCGGCCGATCATCGCGCCGACGGAGGAGCTGGCCTGGGAGAAGGCGCACGCGATCCTGGACCGGATCGAGGCGCGCAAGGCCGCCCAGGGCGGCGTCCTGAGCCGACGCCACCCGATCGACAAGCCCGAGAACGCGGGCTCCCAGCGCCTGCTGGAGATCGCCGCCCAGGGCGAGCGGTTCGACACCGCGCTGTGGACCGCCACGGCGAAGGCGACCGGCGGCGCCGGGAACTCCAACGCCCTGGTCGGCACGCCCGAGCAGGTGGCGCAGGCCCTGCTCGCGTACTACGACCTGGGCGTGCGGGTGATCTCCGCGCGCGGCTACGACCTGCTCGACGACGCGATCGACTTCGGCCGGTACGTCATCCCGCTGGTCCAGGAGGGGGTGGCCGAGCGGGACCGCGCCGCGGCGGCGCGGGAGGTGGCGGCCTGATGCGCTTCCAGGTCCTGGACATCGCGTTCAACCCGCCCCACCCCGTCACCGGCCGGGAGGTGCCGCCCGCCGACCGGCTGAACCGGATCGTGGACACCGCCGTGCTCGCCGAGGAGCTCGGGTTCGACTCGTTCGCGGTGGGGGAGCGGCACGCCGGCCCGGTGCTGTCCTCGGCCCCGACGGTGCTGCTGGGCGCCATCGCCGCCCGCACGTCCCGCATCCTGCTGTCCACCGGCGTCACGGTGCTGTCCCTGCACGACCCGATCCGGCTCGCCGAGGACCTGGCCACCATCGACCAGCTCAGCCGCGGCCGCCTGGAGATCGTGATCGGCAAGGGCAACGAGGACCTGCAGTACCCGCTGCTCGGCCTGGACATCGCCAAGCAGTACGAGTACCTGCGGGAGAACTACGAGCTGCTGCGGCTGCTGCTCTCCTCCGAGGACGTCACCTGGGAGGGGCGGCACCGGCATCGGCTGGAGCACGCCACCACGCTCCCGCGCCCGTTCGCGGGGCCGTTCCGCATCTGGCACGGCTCGGCGACGTCGCAGTTCGCCGTCGACCTCGCGGCCGAGCACGGCGACCCGATCGTCAGCGCCAACGCGCTCCAGCCCCGCGAGAACTACGCGGTGCTCATCGACCGGTACCGCGAGCGGTACGCGGCCGCGGGGCACGACCCGGCGTACGGGTTCGTGGGCGCGGGCTCCGGCGGCCTGTTCCTGGCCGACACCACCGAGGAGGCGATCGAGCAGTACCGGCCCATCTACGAGGGTCAGGTGCGCCAGCAGGACTCGCGCAAGCACGCGCCGGGCGCCATCGGCAAGGTGACCAGCTTCCGCACCGTCGAGGACGCCGTCGAGCGCGGCCCGGCGCTGGTCGGCTCGCCCGAGCGCGTGGCGCAGAAGATCCTCGACTACCACGGCACGTTCGGGCACGTGCTGCAAGCGGTCTCGGTCAACCACCTGCTGGAGCCGGAGCACCAGCAGGACGTGCTGCGCCGGTTCGCGGCCGAGGTCATCCCGCTGGTCCGGGCCGAGGTCACCACCGACCTGTGGGGCCCGCGCGACGCCCGGCGGGCGGCCGGGTTCACGGCTTCGGGCGGGGTCCCCGCGGAAGCCGCCGCATGACGACGCCGCCCCGCCGTCCCGCCGGCGTCCACTGGTTCCTGCCGACCAACGGCGACGCCCGCGGCATCGTGGGCAGCGCGCACGCCAAGGAGGCGGCGGGCGGCACCGGCGTCAGCGGGCTGCGTGAGCCCACCGTCGCCTACCTCGGCGAGGTCGCGCGGGCCGCGGACCGCCTCGGGTACGACGCCGTGCTCACGCCCACCGGCACCTGGTGCGAGGACGCGTGGCTGACCACCGCCGCGCTGGCCGGGCAGACCGGGCGGCTGCGGTACCTGGTCGCGCTGCGCCCTGGGCTGGTGTCCCCGACGCTGGCCGCGCAGATGGCGGCCACCCTGCAGCGGTTCACGGGCGGGCGGGTGCTGCTGAACGTCGTCACGGGCGGCGACGAGGTCGAGATGCGCCGGTTCGGCGACCACCTGGACCACGACGAGCGCTACGACCGCACCGCCGAGTTCCTGCGCGTGCTGCGGGGCGTGTGGTCCGCCGGCGCGCCGGACGGCCCGGCGGCGTTCGACCACACCGGGCGGCACTACCGCATCGAGGGGGCCCGGATCCTCGCCGCGCCCGACCCGGCGCCCGAGATCTGGTTCGGCGGGTCGTCCGACGCCGCGCTCCCGGTCGCCGCCGAGCACGCCGACGTCTACCTGACCTGGGGCGAGCCGCCGGACCAGGCGCGGCGCAAGATCGAGCGCGTCCGCGAGCTGGCCGCCGCCCGCGGTCGCACCCTGCGGTTCGGCATCCGCCTGCACGTCCTGACGAGGGACCGGTCGGCCGACGCCTGGGACCTGGCCCAGCGCTGGCTCGACGAGCTGAGCCCGGAGCAGGTCGCCGGCGCCCAGCGCGTCCTGACGACGTCCGGCTCGGTGGGCCAGCGCCGCATGGCCGCGCTGCACGACGGCGGCCGGCTCGCCGCGCGCGGCACCGCCCGGGACCTGGAGGTCCACCCCGGCCTGTGGGCCGGCGTCGGGCTGGTCCGGGGCGGCGCGGGGACCGCGCTGGTGGGCAGCCACGAGGAGGTCGCCGACCTGGTCGCCGAGTACCACGACGCCGGCTTCGACGAGTTCGTGCTGTCCGGGTACCCGCACCTGGAGGAGGCCTACTGGTTCGCCGAGGGCGTACGTCCGATCCTGGACGCGCGGGGCATCACGGCACGGGCCGCCCAGGACCCGCGGTCCGGGGCCGCATCGGGCGGCGTCGGACCCACCTCATGATGCGACACGCCGGGACAATTCGCCCGAGTTTCCGCGATTCCACCGGGTTAACCCGTACATGACCATGGCAGGATGACGCCATGGCGCTCACGGGACAGGTCAAGGAGGAGCTCGCGCGGGTGCGGGTGGCGAAGACGTCCTGCCGAAAGGCAGAGGTCTCCGCGACGCTGCGCTTCTCGGGCGGCCTCCACATCATCTCCGGTCGGGTCGTGATCGAGGCGGAGCTCGACACCGAGTCGGCCGCCACCAGGCTCCGGCACGCCATCCACGACCTGTACGGGCACACGAGCGAGCTCATCGTGGTGCAGGCCGGCGGCCTGCGCAAGAGCTCCCGGTTCGTGGTGCGCGTGGTGCGCGAGGGCGAGTCCCTGGCCCGCCAGACCGGCCTGCTCGACGCCCGTGGCCGCCCCGTGCGGGGCCTGGCCCCCGAGGTCGTCTCCGCCGGCGTGCAGGAGGCCGAGGCCGTCTGGCGCGGCGCGTTCCTGGCCCACGGCTCCCTGACCGAGCCCGGCCGCTCCATGGCGCTCGAGGTGACCAGCCCGGGCCCGGAGGCGGCGCTCGCGCTCGTCGGGGCGGCCCGCCGCCTGGGCGTGGCGGCCAAGTCCCGCGAGGTGCGCGGCATCGACCGCGTGGTGATCCGCGACGGCGACTCCATCGGCCGCATGCTGGAGCGCATCGGCGCACCCGAGACCCTGAAGGTCTGGGAGGAGCGGCGCGAGCGCCGCGAGGTGCGGGGCACCGCCAACCGCCTGGCCAACTTCGACGACGCCAACCTCCGCCGCTCCGCCCGGGCCGCCGTGGCCGCCGGCGCGCGCGTGCAGCGGGCCTTCGAGATCCTGGGCGACGAGCTGCCCGAGCACCTGCGCCAGGCCGGTGAGCTGCGCCTGGCGCACAAGCAGGCGTCGCTGGAGGAGCTGGGCCGCCTGGCCGAGCCGCAGCTGTCCAAGGACGCGGTGGCGGGCCGGATCCGCCGGCTGCTGTCGACGGCGGACAAGCGCGCCCTCGAGCTGGGCATCCCGGACACCGAGGCGGGGCTGTCGGCGGACCTGCTCGATCTGTGATCTGTTTTTGTGGGAAAGGACAGAACCGGGAGTTCCAGGCTGTCCGGCTCGGGTCACGGTTCGGTGCGGTTCGGGTATAGGCTCGAAATCGTCAGGTGACGACGCCGTGACCATCGCGTTTCCCCTTCGGGTCGTCGCGGGGTCGCGGCGCCCGGAAACACCCTGGCAACGCACTGACTGTCGGGCATCGACGGCAGTGGCGTCAGATCCAAGGAAACGTGTGCGCCGGGACGGCCGGCGCCCCTGAGGAGGGCATTGTGACCATCCGCGTCGGCATCAACGGCTTCGGCCGTATCGGCAGGAACTTCTACCGGGCTCTCGTGGAGTCGGGTGCGGACATCGAGGTCGTGGGCGTGAACGACCTCACCGACAACAAGACGCTCGCGCACCTGCTCAAGTACGACACGACGCTGGGCCGCTTCGGCAAGTCGGTCGACTTCGACGACGAGAACATCATCGTGGACGGCAAGAAGATCCGTGCGCTCGCGGAGCGCAACCCCGCCGACCTCCCCTGGGGCGAGCTGGGTGCGGACATCGTCATCGAGTCCACGGGCTTCTTCACCGACGCCACCAAGGCGAAGGCGCACATCGACGCCGGCGCCAAGAAGGTCATCATCTCGGCCCCGGCCAAGAACGAGGACGCGACGTTCGTCATGGGCGTCAACCACGAGCTGTACGACCCGGCCGCGCACAACATCATCTCGAACGCGTCGTGCACCACGAACTGCCTCGCGCCGCTGGCGAAGGCGCTGAACGACTCGGTCGGCATCGAGCGTGGCCTCATGACCACGATCCACGCCTACACGGGTGACCAGAACCTGCAGGACGGCCCGCACAGCGACCTCCGCCGTGCCCGCGCCGCCGCGCAGAACATCGTGCCGACCACCACGGGTGCCGCCAAGGCCGTCGCCCTGGTGCTGCCGGAGCTGAAGGGCAAGCTGGACGGCTACGCCCTGCGCGTGCCGGTCATCACCGGCTCGGCCACGGACCTCACCTTCGAGGCGTCGCGCGAGGTGACCATCGACGAGGTCAACGCCGCCGTCAAGGCCGCCTCCGAGGGCCCGCTCAAGGGCATCCTGGAGTACGTCGAGGACGACATCGTCTCCTCGGACATCGTGACCAACCCGCACCAGAGCATCTACGACGCGAAGCTCACCAAGGTGATCGGCAACCAGGTCAAGGTCGTCTCCTGGTACGACAACGAGTGGGGCTACTCGAACAGCCTCGTGAACCTCACCGTGTTCGTCGGCGAGAAGCTCTGACAGCTCTCTCGGAAGCGTGAACTCTGACGTCCGCGTGCGCATCGGCCAGCCGGCGCACGCGGACGTCGTCATGTACGGAACCTCGACCGGCCTCTCCTGGCGGCCGGTCCCCGACCTGGAGTGCTCATGAAGACCATCGACTCCCTCGGCGACCTGCGCGGCAAGCGCGTCCTGGTCCGCTCCGACTTCAACGTGCCGCTGGACGGCACGAAGATCACCGACGACGGCCGTATCCGCGCCGCCCTGCCCACGCTGACGCGCCTGGCCGACGCCGGCGCGCGCGTCGTCGTGCTGGCCCACCTGGGCCGCCCCAAGGGCGCGCCGGACCCCCAGTACTCCCTGGCCCCCGTCGCCGCCCGCCTGGGCGAGCTGCTCGGCCAGGACGTCCCGCTCGCGCAGGACCTCGTGGGCCCGTCCGCGAAGGCCACGGTTGACGCCCTGGCCGACGGCCAGGTCGCCCTCCTGGAGAACGTCCGCTTCGACGCCCGCGAGACCTCGAAGGTCGACGCGGAGCGTGCCGAGCTCGCCGGTGAGCTGGCGCAGCTCGCGGATGCGTTCGTCTCGGACGGCTTCGGCGTGGTGCACCGCAAGCAGGCCTCCGTGTACGACATCGCGCAGGTGCTGCCCGCCGCGGCCGGCGACCTGGTGCTCAACGAGGTCGAGTCGCTGTCCAAGGCGACCGGCGACCCGGAGCGCCCCTACGCCGTCGTGCTCGGCGGCTCCAAGGTCTCCGACAAGCTGGGCGTCATCGCCAACCTGCTGACCAAGGCTGACCGCCTGCTCATCGGCGGCGGCATGGTCTTCACGTTCCTCGCGGCCAAGGGCCAGTCGGTGGGCAACAGCCTGCTGGAGAACGACCAGATCGAGACGGTCAAGGGCTACCTGGCCACGGCCGAGGCCAACGGCGTCGAGATCGTGCTGCCGACCGACATCGTCGCGGCGGACTCGTTCGCCGCCGACGCCGCGCACCGCGTGGTCGCGGCCGACGCGATCCCCGACGGCACCATGGGCCTCGACATCGGCCCCGAGTCCGGCAAGCTGTTCGCCGCCAAGCTGGCCGACGCTAAGACCATCGCCTGGAACGGCCCCATGGGCGTGTTCGAGTTCGAGGCGTTCGCCGACGGCACCAAGGCCGTGGCGCAGGGCATCATCGACGCGACGGCCGCCGGCGGGTTCTCCATCGTGGGCGGCGGCGACTCGGCCGCGGCCGTGCGCGTGCTCGGCTTCGACGAGGCCGGGTTCAGCCACATCTCGACCGGTGGTGGCGCGAGCCTGGAGCTGCTGGAGGGCAAGGAGCTCCCCGGCCTCACGGTGCTCGCCGACTGAGTCCCGCTGTCTGACCTGACGTACCTCCGAACAGAAAGAAGAAGCACGTGGCTACCACCCGCACGCCGCTGATGGCGGGCAACTGGAAGATGAACCTGGACCACCAGCAGGCGATCAGCACGGTCCAGAAGCTGTCCTGGACCCTGAAGGACGCCAAGCACGACTACACCGCGGTGGAGGTGGCGGTCATCCCGCCGTTCACCGACCTGCGCTCGGTGCAGACGCTGGTGGACGCCGACAAGCTGGAGATCGTCTACGGCGCCCAGGACCTGTCCCGGCACGAGTCCGGCGCCTACACGGGCGAGATCTCGGGCACGATGCTGAACAAGCTCGGCTGCACCTACGTGGTGATCGGCCACTCGGAGCGCCGTGAGTACCACGCCGAGTCGGACGACGTCGTCAACGCCAAGGTGCGCGCCGCGTTCGCGCACGGCCTGACCCCGATCCTGTGCGTCGGCGAGGGCCTGGAGGTCCGCAAGGCGGGCAACCAGGTCTCGCACACCCTCGCGCAGGTCGAGGCCGCGCTGGCCGACGTGCCGGCCGAGCAGATCGCCAAGATCGTCATCGCCTACGAGCCCGTCTGGGCCATCGGCACCGGCGAGGTCGCCACCCCGGACGACGCGCAGGAGGTCTGCGGCGCGATCCGCCGCGTGCTGGGCGAGCTGTGCGACCAGACCGCCGCCGAGGGCGTCCGCGTGCTGTACGGCGGCTCGGTCAAGTCGGGCAACGTCGCGCAGATCATGGCGCAGCCGGACGTCGACGGCGCCCTGGTGGGCGGCGCGAGCCTGGACCCCGAGGAGTTCGCGAAGATCGCGCGCTACCAGTCCCACGTCGTCGCCTGAGACCAGAGCGCAGTGCAGGGTGAGGGCCGAGGAACGAGGCACTCGCCCGGAGCGGAGCGTCGGTCGCAGGCGACCGAGGACGTCGCGTGAACCAGCTCCAAGGCTTCGGCTTGACGTGTCAGACCCACAGGTCACGGGAGTGATCTGTGGGTCTGACACGTTCGGTCGTGAGACCGTCCCGCAACCTGCCTGAGGTACCCTCACTCGGGCGTGATGTTCCGCGTGCGACGCCAGATCCGGGTCCCATAAACCCCTGATCAGGGGGTTCGCACTGTGAGGTACGTCTCGCTTACTCTTGACCCGAATCCGCCGCCGGGAGAACGCCCGGCACATCTACAACCGAGGACGTGAACCGTGGACGCGCTCCGCATCATCCTGGAAGTCCTGCTGGTCCTGACCAGCGGCTTTCTCACCATGCTCATCCTGCTCCACAAGGGCAAGGGTGGCGGTCTGTCCGACATGTTCGGTGGCGGTATCTCGATGGGCGCCGGTTCGTCCGGCGTGGCCGAGCGGAACCTCAATCGCATCACAATCGCCTTTGCCCTCGTGTGGGCCGTGGTGATCGTCCTGCTCGGACTCATCCAGAAGGTCAGCTGACCCGGTCGCCAAGCGCCTAGCAGCTGACGGCCACACACAGAGGGGACGACAGACGTGGCATCAGGCGGTCATGCGATTCGGGGGAGCCGGGTAGGCGCCGGCCCCCTCGGGGAGACAGAGCGGGGCGACACGGCCCCGCGTGTCCGAGTTTCTTACTGGTGTGCCAACGGGCACGAGACAGCACCGAGCTTCTCGGTGGGCGACGACGTCGAGGCTCCCACGCAGTGGGACTGCCCGCGGTGCGGCTTCCCCGCCGGCATGGACCCGGTGAACCCGCCGAGTCCGGTGCGGAACGAGCCGTACAAGACGCACCTCGCCTACGTGAAGGAGCGTCGGTCCGACGAGGACGGCGCCGCCCTTCTCGAGGAGGCGCTGGAAGCGCTTCGCGTCCGCCGTGGCGGCCGCGTCGCACGCTAAGAGTTTTCAAGCCGGCGAAGTAGAACGTCAGCGAAGTAGAACTGTGGGCGGGACACCTGATCAGGTGTCCCGC